>DATFBI010000255.1:0-10152 GCA_035253925.1 Propionibacteriaceae bacterium | reverse complement strand
CGGTGTTCGCCGACACGTGTGCCGCGTCGGGGCGCAACCGGTCCCTAGGCTGCCCGGTTGGCTGCTCAGAATCTCAGCTTGGGAAGAATCCGAGACAACAATGAAGCGCTGGCTGAGCGGTAGAGGATGACCGCGAGCACCCTATCCCGACCATCGGTCCCTGGACCGAGTTGGGCCCGAAGTATCGCGCATGGTCTGGAATCCTAGGTACAGCAGTCTGGCCCTGTCGCCGGACGCGCGGGCCGCGCGGTGGGTGCTTCCGCGATGGAGCCTCTGACTGGTAGCCGCCTGCGAGGGGCTAAAAGCATCGGCATGGTGCATCCATTCGGTGGTCTGACTGCGAATCCACGACATGGGTGCAGTGAGCATCCTGGCGCGCGAGGTGCGAGCCGGTGCACGGTTGTGGCGGCGGCTGTTGGTGGTCGCGGCTGTTGGTCAAGCGGTAAGCTCAGCCCTGGTTTCGGTGTTTGGCGGGGCCTTCACCACCCGCTGACCGAGCGGGCGAGCCGCTGATCGTGCCGCCCGGTTGCACCTTCATCATCTGGAATGTGATCATCGCCCTGAGCATCGGCTATGCGATCTGGGCCGAGCCCGACCAGCGGCCCAACCTGGGCCTTCGGAACCGGCTGACCCGGCCGCTTCTGATCACCTGCATCGGCTTCTCGGTCTGGCTCGCGGCCGTGGAGCTCGAGCCCACCTGGTCTACCTTGGTAGTTTTCCTGATCATGCTCGCCGGGCTGCTCCGCGCGCTGACGTATGCCCAGGAAGAGCGCGCGGCGATCCTGTCCTGGAGCCCGCTCGCCCAAGTCTTGCTGTGGGGCACCCTCGGCCTGTACACGGGCTGGAGCAGCGTCGCGGTCTGGCTCAATCTCACTACGGCTCTGGTCGGTAGCGGTCTCCCGATCACGACCCCTGCTGCCATCGTGGGACAGGGCGCAATCTTGGCGGGAGCGGTCGGCACGGCGGTCGCCATCACCTGGTTCACCCGCGGCCTGCTGCCCTACGTAGCTACCATCGCCTGGGCCCTGGGTGGGGTGATCGTCAGCACGGTCCAGGAGGGATACCCCGTGTTAGCCACAACCGCCGGACTCGGCTTGGCTATCGTGCTCGGCACCGCCGTCCTCGCCCGGCGTCAAGCCAGGCGATAGCTGATCCCAACGCTCAACAGCCGATTTCGGCGTGATTACTGTCTGCGGACCAGCGCGGCCCGCCATGAACCTAACTCACCCGCGCGAATTGATGCCGCTCACCGAGCGTCACATACCGATCAGGAGGCGGATAGATGCCCGGCAAACCTAAACACAGTGTTTAACTGACTGTTCAACTTCGAGCCGGACCCATAAGGAGGTCAAGATGTTCGCTTCGCGTCCCGTGCTGATAGCAGGCGCCTCGGGCTTCGTCGGCCGCCGGCTTGCCCGGGTCCTTGTGCAAGAGGGCTATGCCGTACGCGCGATGACACGGCATCCCAACGACTACCGCGGTCCCGGCGAACCGGTGCTCGGTGACGCCCTGGACCCCGAGACGCTGCCGGCGGCGCTGGCGGGCTGTTCGGCGGCGTACTACCTGATCCACTCACTCTCGTCGCCCGACTTCGCCCGCCTGGACGCCGACGCGGCCCGGGCCTTCGGGAAGGCCGCTGCCGACGCCGGCCTGCAGCAGATTGTCTACCTCGGCGGGCTGGGCGACGACTTCGACGCCCTGTCGCCGCACTTGCGCAGCCGGCGGGAGGTCGAAGGGCAACTCGGCGTGGGCGGCGTCCCCGTGACGGTGCTGCGCGCTGGGATCGTGGTTGGCGACCAGGGCCTGTCCTGGGAAATCACGCGCCAACTGGTCGAGCACTTGCCGGCGATGATCACGCCGCGTTGGGTGCGCACCCGGACCCAGCCGATCGCCGTGGACGACGTTATCCGCTACCTGGTCGGCGTGTTGGGGCACCAGGAGGCGCTCGGCAGGGTCTTCGAGATCGGCGGACCCGAAATCCTGCGCTACTCCACCATGCTCAAGCGAGTGGCCAAGATCGAACGCCGGCCATTGCCGATCATCCCGGTGCCGCTGCTGAGTCCCCGGCTCTCCTCATTGTGGCTGTCGCTGGTCACCGATGTGGATACCCGGGCCGGTCGTACCCTCGTCGACTCGATGACCACCGAGGTAGTCGTGCGCGACGAGTCGATCCGTGAGATCGTGCCAATGCGTCTTACGTCTTACGACGACGCCGTTCGCCAGGCTCTCGACGAGCGGGATAAGAGGAACGGCCGATGACCAGGCTGGAGAGGCGGGCACGCCGTTGGTTGAGCCAGCTGCCCCGCCACCTCGGGCACGTCGTGGACGTCGACGTCAGGGACTCGCCGGCACAGGCAATGCGGCGCCGCCGCGTAGTTAGTGCGGTTTGTCTCGCCGGGACGGGGCTGCTCGGCGCCTCTCTCTCCACCCGGCCCGGCTCGGGTCGCTTCTACGCACTCACCTTCTCGACAGCGGCCACCTGGGTCGTGGGCAGCCTGCTCTCCGGTCCACTGCACCGCGGCTGGATCGAGAACCGCGCCCGCCAGCTGAACCGCCCGGTCGCGGTTCCGGTCGCGACGGGCGTCGCGGCGTTCGCAGTCTTCTGCATCGGCGCGCTCACCGTCCGACGCATCTCGCTACTGGACCGTGCAATCTCCGGCGCGCTGGTCTTCGCTGAGGCGGGTCGCGGGCCGTGGGTGCCGCTGACGACCTGCGCCAACGGCATCGGCGAGGAAGTCTTCTTCCGGGGAGCGATGTACGCCGCACTGCCAGGTACCGATCCGGTCCTGAGCTCCACCGTCGTCTACACACTGACTACAACCGCGACCCGCAACCCCGCCTTGGTCCTCGCCGCCGGTGTGATGGGAACCCTGTTCGGCTACCAGCGGCGCGCCACCCAAGGCCTGCAGGCGCCGCTGCTCACCCACCTGACCTGGTCCACACTGATGGTGACGCTACTGCCACGGATCTCCAAGTGGGCCGAATCCCGATCGAGGAGGGCCTCGTGAGCACCCACCCGCTCGGTAGACTCAGTCGTCGGCTCCTGGGCCCAGTGTCGAGGTCGTCGCGGACGTCCCAGCCGCGGCCGGCGCCGTCGTCGCCTTGCCGTCAGGCCGAGGCCCCACCAAGAGTGTCGTGAACCGCAGCTGCCCGCTAGGGCCGCCAGGTACCTGCCGGGCTGCACACCGATCACTACTAGCTGAGATAGGACAGTTCTGCCATGACCGTCCAACCCTTCGAGATCAATATCGTGCCCGCCGTCCTCGACGACCTTCGCGACCGGCTCCGTGGCACCCGTTGGCCCGACGAGATCGACGGCGCCGGTTGGGACTACGGCATGAACGGCTCTGTGTTGCGCTCCTTCGTGCACACCTGGCTGGAGGAGTTCGACTGGCCAACCCAGCAGACCCGGCTCAACAAGTACTCGCATCTCCGGGTCGACGTCGACGGACTCGGGGTGCACGCCCTGCACGCCAAGGCAGCCGACGGTGCCGCCCTGCCACTGGTTTTGCTGCACGGCTGGCCGAGCTCGTTTGTGCAGATGCTGCCCATCGTGCCGCTGCTGACCACAGGCGCAAACCCCTTCGATGTGGTCGCGTTATCGCTGCCCGGCTACGGCTTCAGCGACCGCCCGCGGCAGCGCGGCATGGACGTCGCCCGAATCGCCGACATCGTCATCGAAGTCATGGCCCAGCTCGGCTACTCGCGGTTCGGCGCCCGCGGCAGCGACCTCGGCGCCGGCGTGTTGCACCAACTCGCACTCAAGCATCCCGACCGACTCATCGCGCTGCATCTGTCCGGCACCAATCCCTATCTCAGCTGGATCCCCGATGACCTCAGTCCCGCCGAGCAGCAGTTCGTCAGCAACGCGCAGCAGTGGAATCAGACCGAGATGGCTTACGCACTAGAACATTCATCCAAGCCGCAGACCCTGGCTCACGCCCTCAACGACTCCCCAGCCGGGCTCGCCGCCTGGATCTTGGAAAAGTTCCACCGATGGAGCGACTGCCACGGCGACCTCGACTCCGTATTCGACCGCGACGACCTTCTCACCAACCTCACCATCTATTGGGCCACCCGAACGATCGGCTCCTCCATGCGCCTCTACTACGAAACCGCCCACAGCACCACCGCCGGCTACGGCCGGGTCGAGATCCCAACCGGCATGGCCATGTCCAGCGCCGACATGTTCCCCACTCCACGCGAATGGGTCGAGCGGCAGTACAACGTCATCCACTGGACCGACCTCCCCCGCGGCGGCCACTTCCTCGAATGGGAAATCCCCCATCTCATCGCCGACGACCTACATGCCTTCTTCAACTCCCACGGACGCAACACCTGAAGCATCTAAACCCAGCTCACCCCCGAGCCAGCTCGAACAGCGCTCGTCGGGCAACCCCGGACAGAGGCACACGAAACTGTCGTCAGATCGACGCCATACCTTCGCAACGAGAGGCCATCCTTCGAGTCCCCTCAGCTCCACTTCCTTCGTTGTCTTGGCTAGGTCGCCGCCGGGGTTGTTAGCCGCGCCGAAGTGCGCCGAGCGGAATACAGAACACACCGCGGTCACTCCAGCAGATCCGGCCTCCGCCGGCCCTTCACGCCCGCCTCCTCGAGTCGCCTCTTGACCGTCACGAGCTTGTACACAAAGACCGCAGCGGCGGTAACTGCGCCGGCATCGTCGAGGAGCCCGAAGGGTCCAAGCATCACCTCAGGTAACACATCGACCGGGCTCACCAGGTAGACCAGAGCCCCGATCATCGCGATCAGCCCGCGCGGCGGGATGCGGTAGCGCCACATGACGAACCCGATGGCGGCCACCCCGAGCAGTGCGAGGACGCCGAGCAGCACGAGCAACAAAGTCAGCAGGTCGGACATGTCCATGGCGTCCACTGTGCCTCCTGATGCAGGCGAGCGAGATCCTCAAGACTGCGTCGGCGGTTTCGCCCAGCCGCAACTCGACCGCCGACTCAAGTGTGGCATCGAGCCGATCTGCGCAGCACCGCATCAAGATCGCGCCCTCCATCTACTACGCCCGGGCAAAGACCCCGATCACCATAGCGGAGCTGGCGGAGTCCAACCTAGTCAACTGGCGAACCTGCATTCGGCCGACTGGGCGTCTTTGGCGTTGGCAAGCTGTGCAGGCCGCCGCCACGCCTGCCTTGAGGCTGGCCGCGACCAGGTCGGCCGGCTAATTGCCATGGTCGGGGCGATCATCCGCTGGCCCCCCGCGGGCGCCAGAAGCAAACAGAGCGCTGAAATGATACGAGTGCGACGCAGACCGCGAGGAAGCCACGTGCATGAGTCCCGTCACTGCACTCTGTCACCTCACCCAGTGGATGTGTCACTCACTGATTGCGCCATGTGCCCGGAACAGTGAGGCCTTATCGGTTGGTGAATTAACTGACGTCAGGATGGATCGAATCTCGTGAGCCAGGTGAGCTGTGACTCGCCTTCTTCAATGAGGCTGCTGAGCTGCTGGTTGAAGACGACACCGTATTCAGCACTGATATGGGTTTCGAAACTGGCCTCATCTAGATATTGCTCAAAGACGAAGAACTTACGCGGGTGGTCGCGTTCCCGGTAGACAGTGAACTCAGTGTTTCCGGGCTCGCGTCGTACCTTCTCGGCCAGGCCGGAGATGAGCGTCTCAACCTCAGACTCCGAGCCCGGTTTGGCGGTGAACTCGGCGTACAAAATCACTGGCATGCTCGACTCATATCATGCTCGACCGTTCCTGACATGCTCCCCTTGCTGCAGTCGATCATCCGCGAACTCGGGACCAGTCGCTCGTCTCCTGATGACGCCGGTGATCATCTTCGCTTGTGGAACGTGTGATGGCGCGACTGCCGCCGACGCTGGCTGGAGCACCCTTGGATCTGCCGGAGATAACCCGCCTGGGCCGGAAGCGGTGCATTGTGAACTGTTGCTGCGAGCGGTTGTCGCCCATTGATGTCCGGATAGGGGAGACCGCTCGCCGACATCGGCTAACGACGACTCCCCAGCTGTTGTGGCATCTGCTGGGTAGCGTGCCGACCGAGCTAACGTTACTGGTCAGTAGCGGCTCTCCACGGGGATGCAACAACCATTAGATTGTGCCCATGAATCGCTTCGTGGTGTGTGGCGAGGCTCTGATTGATTTGGTCCAGTCCGATACGGCCGGACGCGACTCCTTCAGCTCGACGTGGCTGGCATTGTCGGCCGGCGGACCGATGAATTCCGCGGTCGCGCTGGGCAAGCTTGGGTGCGACACGCACTTCCTGGGTCGGATCTCCAGAGATGCCTTCGGTCGTCAGCTGCGCGAGCACATCCTTGAAGCAAACGTCAAGCTCGACCTTGCCACTGAGTCCTCACAGGCTACTTCGATAGCGGTCGTCAGTCTGGATGAAGACGGTGTGGCGAGCTACACCTTCCACTTCAACGACACGGCGAACTTCGGCTGGCAGGTTGACGATCTGCCGGAGCTGAGTAGCGATGATTGGCTGCACATCGCGTCCTTGTCATGCGTCGTGAGCCCAGGCGCTGAAGTGCTGCTCGACTGGATGCGTGACGTTCATGCGGGGGTCTCCTACGACATCAATGTACGGCCGACCGTGATCACCGATCCCGATGCGTACTGGAGCAGGGTGCAGCCCTGGCTCCGTGTGGTCGGTCGACGCCAGGGGATCGTCAAGGCAAGCGATGAGGACATCAGGTTCCTCTCCATGGCGCCCGGCAGTGGCGCCGCCGACAGTGGCGGCGATCCAGTTGAGCTGACCGGGCGTTGGGTCGACCAGTATGGGCTGGGGCTTGCGGTGATCACACTCGGGCCAGGTGGCGGAGTGGCCGTCGAGCCAGGCGGAAAGATCACACGCGTGCCGGGCTTCCCCACCAGGGTGATCGACACGGTCGGTGCCGGCGATACCTTCATGGCTGGCTTCCTAGATGGCTATGTGCGGCTCGAGCTCGGGATTGAAGGTTCCTTGGAACGCGGCGCGGCGGCGGCCTCAATCGTCTGCTCCCGGCGGGGGCCGCAGCCGCCGACATCGGCCGAGGTGGATGATTTGATCGCCGAGAAAGGCTAGATTCCTGCGGATTCCCACCGGATAACCCGGGAGCTTTACTCCCGGGCATCGGCTCACGTCTTCTTGCGACACGGTGGTCGCAGCCATGAGCGTACCGTCGACGACTAGGAGGACGTGAAAATCGTACTGGGTGTGGCTATCGAGGTGCTGAGCTACGCGGAGACTGGGGCGGTCGGCCTGCCGGTCTTAGTGGCCGGCCATCGAGATCTTCGGCTCTTCCTCCGGCTCCTCCCCCGGTATGTCGGCGAACCGGTCGTGCGACCTGAGGTCAAAGATTGCGTAGGCCAATACGCCCAGGAAGCAGACGGCGGCCACGATGAACGCCGGCCCGATACCGAACCGGTCGGCCAGCAGGCCCTGGATTGGCGGCATGATGGCGCCACCGACGATCGCCATGACCAGGCCGGCAGCTGCGAATTTGGTGTCCACCCCGAGACCGTGCAGCGCCACGCCGTAGATCGTGGGGAACATCAGCGACAGGCAGGCGGACACCCCGACGAGCGCCCACGCCCCGGACAGGCCGGGGAAGAACGCGGCGTAGAGACAAAGCAGAATGGCGAGGCTGGCCATGATCGCAAGCAGCTTCGTGGCCCTGAAGTAGCCCATCAGCCAGGTCATGACGAACCGTGAGATGAAAAAGAGGATCAGGCTGACCTGCAGAAAGTAAGCACCCTGGACCGCGGTGCCACCGGGAACCTCCTCTGCGACATAGAGCACGATGTAGGTCCAGGTGCAGACCTGGGCTCCGACATTGAAGAATTGGGCGAGGACCCCGTAGCGCCAGTGGTGGTTGTGGTGCAGCCGGCGTACAGTGTCGCCGAAGTGCAGGTGGTGGCTGTCCGAGGCGACCTCCTCGTGGCTTCTGGGAACCTTCTTTATGAATAGGCCGACCCAGATGATCACCAAGAAGACCGCCAGGCCCAGGTAAGGGTTCATGATTGCGTTGAGCTCGGCGGTCTGGATCCCGACCAGCTGGTCGCGCGGCATTGTTGCCCGCTGTTCAGGCGTGGCCGGGTTCATCTTCGGCAAGACCAGGACGGCGGCCAGCAGGACGCCGAGGTTGGTTCCGAGCGGGTTGAACGACTGTGCGAGGTTGAGCCGCCTGGTCGCAGTGCCCTCCGGACCCATCGCGATGGCGAACGGGTTAGCCGAGGTCTCCAGAACGGAGAGGCCGGCGGCCAGGATGAACAGCGCAATGAGGAAGAACCCGAAGGTCAGCGACTTGGCAGCGGGGTAGAACCCGAACGCTCCGATCGCGGCCAGGCCGAGCCCGGTTAGGACGCCCACCTTGTAGCCGAACCGCTCGTTGAGGAACGCGGTGGGCAGAGCTAGGCAGAAGTAGGCCCCGAAGTAGGCAAACTGAACCAGCGACGCCTCGAAGGTGCTCATTGTGAAGATGCCCTTGAAGGCAGTGACCAGCGGGGCGGTCAAGTCCTGGGCCAGCCCCCACACAATGAAGCAGCTGGTCAACAACCAGAACGGAATGATCATGTCTTTGTCGATGAGCGGTAGCTTCTTCAACGTCATCCGAACCCATCTCCTTCGGTGGAGAGCCAGGCTCACCGGTAAAGCCTGCCGCATATCCGGGTCGGCCAGACCGACGACCCGGCTGATGCTGCTCCCTCAGACTCACAACTGCTGGCGACGATTCACTTTGCTGACCAAGATCGCGTTGATGTGGTCCGAGAATTATTCCGGGTGTGAAGCGAAGCCTACGGCCCGCGGACCGCTCTTGTGAATATCGCGGCTGGAATCATCCGTAAGCTGGGCCGCCGCGCGACAGCCATCGCAACCGCTAGACCCGCCGTCGGCACATCGCTAGTCGCTTGTAGACACACCTGAATTGACCCCTGGCCGGCAGTTTGAGGATTGCGTCGCAGCCGACAGTCCGACCCATTGATGATCAATAAGGACATGGCCACCGATGCTGCGGGCAACGTCGAAGTAGAAGCTGCTGTCAGGCGTGTCGGTGATTGGCATACGAGATTCCACAGAAGTTGGTCTCCTGTCGGGCAGAGGACACGTGGGAAGCAGTTGCGGCACATTTCTTCTTGCTGCCATCGGGCCCAGGGATCCGATACAGGACACAGCGCTGGCCAACCTCGGTAATCAGATCGGCGTAGCAACCTGTCTGGCGCTCAGGAGGTGACCGAAGTGCTCATCCAGGCCGAACGGCGCCGTTAGCACTATATGCCCTGGTCGCATAGACCAATCATGCGTCTTTCAAGATCAAATACGTTTTGACTAGCGCTTTTACGGTGGAGCCTAGGGGAACTCGAACCCCTGACCTCTTCCATGCCATGGTGGCCTCGGATGTCCAAGGGGACGGACTGTGGAGCGTTAATGAGTGCACCGACGTGCAGGCGTTGCCGCCTCAATTCAGCCCCGGAGCCCCTCAGTTTGCACCCCATGGCTCGAACCGAAACCGAGCAATCCGAGCGCTATTCTCAGCTTGGAAGACGTCCGACAAGCGCCAGCTCGGCACCGGCTAAGCGTCGTCAACTGCGTCGTGGTGGCCGTTCTTAACCTCTACTCGCCATCGCCTGGGGCCCTGTGTGGGCCGGTCGACCGCTGCCTTATCAGGTGGGCCCGGTGACCGCTGTTCGGCTGTGGGTGACCGACAGAGGGTCCACGGTCGTCCGGTGGTGTCGCTCGCTCCGTGGGCCTCGTTGACAAGCAGATCGACAAGCAGCCCGACCCGACATCATGAGTTGATCAGCAACTTAGATGAGCGCCCGGGCGTTAGCCCGAGGATTCCGGACTACGATCCAGCCTTGTGAACGACCGTCCGCCTTACTGCTTCATCGACGCCGATGACTTCGTGACTTGCGTCGGGTCGTCACCGGTATGAGCGATACAGAGGCTGGCCTTGGCAAGGTCGTCGTGAACCGGGCAATGTCGCTGGACGGCTTCATCGCTGGCCCCGACAACGCGATGGGATGGATCCTCGAGTTCTTCAAAGAGGACCCGTTTCCTGAGGTCATGCAGGCTACTGGTGCCATGCTCGTCGGCCGGGGTACCTACGAGGTCGGCAAGCGGATGTCCGACGAGGACACCGATTACGACGGGGGGCGGGTGTTCGTCCTGA
>DATFBI010000254.1:0-6646 GCA_035253925.1 Propionibacteriaceae bacterium | reverse complement strand
GTCATTGACATCGATAGCAAAGAGCCGGCCAGCGTCGATGCACAGCTGTGCGGCGTCGGCAGGCGTCTCCAAGCCGTACATGGAATGCCCGAAGTCGAGAAGGATGCCGAGATTGTCCAGGCCGACCTGTTGGATAGCGATCAGCGTTCGGGCCGCATTTGGAAAGATGATCTTGTTACGCGGCTCGCGCGGTTTGTACTCGATCACGAACTTGATCTCCGGATGTGCGCCGACAAGCTCGCGCAGGCCATCAACGGCCGATTTCCAGATGTCGTGGTAATCGACCTGGAAGGGATAATCCCAGCCATCCTGACCAAACCACAGTTTGACGTAGTCACAACCCAGATCCTTGGCCAACTCGGTGGCCTCGTTGAGCAGCTTCAGCGCCTGCGATCGGACAGCCGGATCCGGGTTGGTGATCGAACCCTTGACGTAGTCGCGGTTGTAAATCTCTGGCGTGATTGCCACGGCACGGAGCTGATTGCGCTCGAGGGCAGCTTTGACGTCGTCCAAGCTGCCGTCGAACCCGGCGAACGGCCAGTTCAGATCGACAACGGCGAGATCCCCGACTGCTCCCGCCTTGTCGATCTGCTCCAGTAGCCCGACGGGTGGGCCGTAACCCTCGGTGGCGTACCGGTCCTTATATGTTGCGAAGTGCCAAATACCTGCGCCGAAGACGGGCATCTCACTCATAGTTGGAGACTCCAATCGCTAGTAGGCGTCTAAAGTGATCATCATCTCTCAGCCCTTGGTGGCGCCGGCGGTTAGGCCACCGACAATCCAGCGCTGCAGGAAGATGTAGGCGATCAAGATCGGCACGACGGCGATCAAGATCCCCGCTGCCAATCCGGTGTTGTTGTTGGAGAACTGACCCTGGAAGTTCAGTAAGCCAACCGGAATGGTCTTGTTCGCATCAGAACTCAACAAGATCAGCGCGAACAGGAACTCGTTCCAGGTCGCCACGGCATCGAGAATGAAAACCGTAACCAGGGCAGGAGTGGAAAGCGGCAGCACCAGGGTGAAGAAGATCCGCCAGGGGCCGGCGCCGTCCATTTTGGCCGCCTTGATCAGCTCATCCGGCAACTGCCTGAAAAATGACTGGAGAACGAGGACCTCGAACGGAATGCCGAACGCCAAGTAGGGCCCCACCAAACCAGGAACGCTGTCAATGGCTCCCATGGTGCGCAGCAGCACAAAGACAGGCACGATTGTGATGTAGATCGGGATAGTCAGGCCCAGGAACACCGCGAACATGATCGTGGTTCCGAAACGAAGCCGAAGCTTCGCCAGTGCAAAGGCCAGCATGGCAGAGATCAGGACGCCCAACGGAACCTTCAAGATCAGCAGAAACAGGCTGTTCCGGTAGGTGGTGGCAAAGTTGCCAACCCCCCAGGCGTCGGCGAAGTTCTGCAGCGTCCACTCCTGAGGCCATGCCAACGGGCCACTCGCTACGAAGTCCGAAAGCGGGCGCAAAGCGGTGATCACCAGCAGTGCCAGGGGCGAGATCCAAAATAGGGCGACGACTGTGAGGAGGATCGTCATCCCGATGCCGCCCTTTTTCTTTTTGGGTTCCTGGCTCAGTTCGACGGTCGGGGCAAGATGGGCGTCCGGCAACGCCGCGACCGGGGCGACTTCAGCTGAACTACTCATACCGCATGCTCCTTGGTCTGGGAACGGACATACGGGATGCTGACGGCGATCGCAATAACGGTGATCACGACGGCGATCGCAGTGCCATAACCGGCCTGGTAGTACTGGAAAACGTTGAAGTACATCCACGTGCCCATCACCTGCGTGGCCGTGCCCGGTCCGCCGTAGGTCATGGCGTAGATCAGATCGAAGACCTTGAAGGAGTCGATCAGCGACAAGGCGAGGACGATGTAATGGGCGGGCCGGAGGCTGGGCATCGTAATGTGCCAGAACTGTTGGGACTTAGTGGCCCCGTCGACCGTCGCGGCCTCGTACATGTCCTGATTGATGCCCTGCAGCGCGGCCAAATACAGCAGCATCGGAAAGCCCACCCGAAGCCAGATACCCGGCACCATCACCGCGGCTAGTGCCGTCGAGTCCTGGCCAAGCCAGGGCTGGGCCAGACTGCCCAGCCCGATCAATCTAAGGAATTCGTTGATCGCACCGTACTGGGGGTTGTAAAGCCATCCCCAAATCGAGGCGATCGCAACCAGTGGCAGCACAGCCGGTGAATAGAAGATCAGCCGCAGAACGGGTTTGCCTCGCACCTTGCCGTTCAACAGCATGGCCAAGGCCAGGCCGATGACAACTGGAAAGACGATAGTGACTACTGTCCAGATGATGTTGTTGATCAACGCCTGAATGACCACCGGGTCCTTAGGCATGTTGATGTAGTTCTCCAGCCCAACAACGTTGTAAGTCGGGCTGAGTCCATCCCAGTCGGTGAAGCTGAACCACAGCGAAGTGAACGCCGGATACACAAGGAAGATCAGGTATACCGCTAGCGCCGGCAGCGCGAACAGCCATGCATGGATACCGCCATACTTCGGTCGGCGCCGCCGAACGGCGGTCTCTCCGACCGGTGGCGCCTCGAGGGTTGCCGTCCCCATCGCCGAGCTCAGCTCTTAGCCCAGGCCGACACCGCGTCCTGCATCTGCTTCGCAGCCTCTTCAGGGGTGATCTTGCCCTGAAGCAGGTCACTTTGGATCGAGAAGTACTGGTCGGCTACCTTCTTGGGGAACGCCTGGTCCTGGATGGTGTAGAACGGCTGCTTCCCCGGCCCCTGCGACCACTGATAGGACAACGGAAGTTGTTTAGGATCAGGCTCTGCGCCCGCGACCGTGGACGCGCCCTCCCCGAGCGCCTTCTGGGTTTCCGGCTGGACAATGAAATCGATCAGTTCGGCCGACTTGTCGGGATTGCCGGACTTCGCATTGATCATGTAACCCTCGACGAAGCCGGAGTGTCGCTGGGGCGTGTGGCCGGTCGGCAGCTGGAAGACCCCGTAGTCTGCGGAGTCCTTATTGGCCGTATGGATGGCTCCCGCCTCGGTCCATTGTCCGGTGATGGTGTACGCCGTCTTGCCCGAAACGTAGTCGGGCTCGACGTCGGTGGGGTCGAGACCGAGGGCCCCCTCCGGAATCCACTTCTTGTCCTGCCACTTCTTGAAGTTGGTGAAAGCGGCCACGACTTCGGGACGGTCCCAAGTCTCCTCACCGGTCAGTAGCTTGTCGTGTAGCTCAGGCCCGGCTGATGTTTCCAACAAGTACTCGTAGAGCCGCATGATGTGCCAGCCATATTTGCCTCCTGTCGCGCATGGGGTGATCCCAGCGGACAGCAGCTTGTCGTTGGCCTCTTCTAGCTCGGCGTAGCTCGCCGGGTCGGCCGTAATGCCGGCCTTCTTGAACGCGGCTTGGTTGAACCAGCAGCCGATCCCACGCGCGGTGAAGGGCACTCCGCCCTTCACCCCTTCAAAGGTCATACCTTCGATCGCCAATGTGTTGATCCTCGAGTCCCAACCGAACTTCTGGTAGTACGGCGTGAGGTCCATGGCCTGCTTTGCTGCGACGAATGGGGCTCCGATCTGTCCGCCCCAGATACGCCAGACGTCAGGTCCTTTCCCGCCCAGGAGCTCGGTCCGCAGCTTGTCGGGATACACCGCGGCACCCGAGCCGGGCAGGCTGTCCACGGTTGTTGTGGTGCCCGCTTGGGCATCGAACTTGGCGACCTGCTCCTTGAAGACGTCAATGGTCGCGTCCGCTTCGTAGGTGAACAGGCGTAGGTCGTTGGAGGCTGGCGCTGATGCACCACCTCCGGCGGGCGCCGGCGCGGTGCCTCCGCCGGTGCAGGCAGCGAAGCCAGCCGCGACGGCCGCCGCTGAGAGGCCGAAGAATCCGCGGCGCGTGTAGTGACCAGTCATGTTTTCTCCTTGGTCTGCAGGACGGACGTCCTTGCGTCAGGTGGTGAAGCGATTTGGCTCCGGAATGATCAACGGGATGACTCCCGACCGAACTTGCGGATCTTGGCGAACAGGTCTTCGAGCAGAAACCGAACGTCGATCGACTCGACGACTCGGATGGGATGCCCAGAGCCAGGCAGGTAGTGGCCCTCCTGGCCGAATCGTGGAGCGGGCATCACGCGGAAGTTGCCGCCTCTTGGGTACAGCATCAGAGAAATCGCTGGCGAGTCTCCCAACGAGCGTGACTCGATGGGCTCCGGCCAGTAGGTGCGGTTCCATTCGACCGTCTGGTCAATCAAGTAGTCGGCGAGCTTGCTGGTTCCGCGGATCTTCTCCTCGAGCTCGGCGTAGCTCACCGATACCTGCGAGTACACATTGCTGGGCACCTGCCACACCGTCATGCCAGAGTCGTACACGACATTGGCTGCAGCGATGTCATTACCCAGGTTGAACTCGACCCCGGGGTAGGTCTCGACACCGCCGTAACCGACGCCACCGATCCAAATCACCACAACATCCCGGTTGACGATGTCTGGATCGAGCAAGATCGCCGAGGCCATATCCGTCAAGGGCCCGAGGAATGCCACAAACAGCGGCTCCTCGCGGCTGGCGAGCTTGCTCTCCGAAATAATCAGCTGGGCGCCCTCGCTGTCCCGCGGCGTCTGCTCGTCGGCGATCCCGGTCGACGCTCCATTGGCAACGGTCACTTGCTGTTCGAGCCCCGTGAGATCGAGCAGCAGGTCGATCTCTTCCCGAGACTCTTCCATGCTCCGATCACTCCGCGACGTGCCGAAGTGCGCAGCGATCAGACCGCGGACATCAAGTGAGGGTGAGAGCAGCGCGTGCACGATGGCGAACTGATCATCAGCCTCGTTCTTGGCGTCGGTGTCGATAATGACGCGTCGCCTGCTCCGGCCTCCCATAGCGCTCCTGAACCAGAGACTATATATTCAGTACCGTATGATCTATCATTACCCCGATTTCGTCAAGTCAAACAGGCGGTGGCTGAAGAATGGCTCCAATCGAGGTGAGGAGTTACCCCGTGTCCAGAGCTTCAAGCAATGAGTTGATCTTGGTGATTGACCAGGGGACGACGAACTCGAAAGCAGCACTGATCAGCGCAGACGGTCAATTTGTCTCGAGCGGCAGCGCAGCTGTCGGCATCTCTTCTCCGCAACCCGGATGGGTTGAACAAGACCCTGACCGCATTTGGACGAGCGTGCTTGAGGCCATGGCAGCCTGCGTGGAAACCGCACCTGACACGAAAATCGTCGGAATCGCGCTCTCCACCCAGCGGGAATCAGTCGTGGGTTGGCAAGCCAGCACCGGCATACCGCTGGGCCCAGTGATCGGATGGCAGGACCGACGTACCACGAGCTGGTGCAGCGAGAACCTCAGCGACCAGGACAGGCAATTGGTACATGCCCGCAGTGGGCTGCGCGTGGACCCGATGTTCTCTGCGCCCAAGATGCGCTGGTTGCTTGACCACCTGCCTGCCGGAACGCCGCTCGCTGAGGTACGGCTTGGCACCGTTGACTCCTGGCTGGTCTGGCAACTGACTGGTGGTGCTCAGCACCTCAGCGAAGCCGGCAATGCCTCTCGGACGTTGCTGTACGACATTGCCGAACTGGACTGGGCCAAAGATGTGCTCGATGTCTTCGGCGTGCCGACCACCACACTGCCCGCCGCGGTGGCGTCTGATCACGGCTTCGGGACGACCAGTGGTGTGCCGCTGGTGCCTGACGGGACTCCGGTACTAGCGGTACTGGCCGATTCGCACGCCGCCCTGTTTGGCCACGGCTGTACCGAAGTCGGTCAGGCAAAGGCCACGTACGGCACCGGCACTTCGGTTATGTCTCCGGTCGCCGACTTGTCGACGAGCGACGAGAGGGTACCGACAACATTGGCCTGGATCATCGACGAGTCGCCAACGTATGCCCTGGAGGGCAACATTTTGTCCTCAGGAGCGACGCTGGCCTGGACCGCAGACCTGCTTACCGACGGCAATGTTGGCAACTTGATCACTCTTGCGGAGACGGTGCCCGAGAGTGGCGGCGTAACGCTGGTTCCGGCATTCTCCGGGTTGGGCGCACCCCATTGGAATCGCGACGCGCATGCGCTGATCTCTGGCATGAGCTCGGCAACCACCCGAGCTCATATCGCTCGGGCCTCGGTGGATTCGATCAGCCATCAGATCTGCGACATTGTGGACGTGATCGAAGGCAGATCAGGATCCCTGCAGCTGTTCCGAGCCGATGGCGGAGCCACAGCCGCTGCGCTGGTCATGCAAACCCAAGCCGATCTGCTGGGCCGGGAGGTCGAAGTCGCCGAGGTCGCCGAGGTCTCCGCACTTGGGGCAGCCAAACTGGCTTGGCGCTCCCTTGGCCAGGAAGCCGCTTGGCCGAATGATCGCAGTGGCCGAACCTACCGGCCGATCATGGATGCCAGCGAACGCCGCCGACGCCGTCGTCATTGGGCCCGCGAGATAAGCCGTACCACGTTCGCCCCTAGCACAGGTGATCAGCCCGAATGAGGAACGAAGTGGCAGCACAATGGGGTGCGGTCGACATTGCCTTAGACGGCCCTGACACCGCCAATCCCTATACCGATGTCGAGGCCTGGGTGATCTTCACCCACAGCAGTGGACGACAACTGCGGCGTCCGACGTTCTGGGACGGCGGAACCAGGTACCGGGTTCGGTTCGCTTCGACCGAACCT
>DATFBI010000253.1:0-2557 GCA_035253925.1 Propionibacteriaceae bacterium | reverse complement strand
GACTGCCCCGCTACAACGGATCCTCAGTAGCGGCCAGCCTGGTCGAGGCTGCCAGCGCACTGCCAGCTGAAGATGAGGCTGGCGCCGATCGACCGCGCTTGTTGATCATCGAGGATGAACCTGATCTTCGCAGCTACCTGGCGCGAATCTTTACCAAGGATGGGTACGCCGTAGAGGCCGCCGGCGACGCCGAGAGCGCATTGGTATGGCTGCAGGAGAATGCCGACAACCCTCCCGACATGGTGATTACCGATGTCATGTTGCCCGGGCAGAGCGGTCTTGATCTTCTTGTCGCGATCCGGGGCGACGAGAGCATCGCTCGGCTCCCGGTTGTGGTGCTGACGGCACGGGCCGACGCCGAGTCAGCGGTCCAAGCCTTTGCGGCCGGTGCTGATGACTTCGTCTCCAAGCCGTTCAACTCCGCAGAACTGCTGGCCCGGGTTCGCGCTCATTACCAGATGAACCAACTACGTGATCTTGCTGTGGACGCCGCGCAGACGACCGTCGGACAGCTACGCCAGGCACTGCAATCCAACCGCACAACGGGCACAGCGGTGGGCATCGTCATGACCCGTTACGACCTTGATCAGGAGCGGGCGTTCCAGGTACTGGTGCGTACTAGTCAGCAATGCAACCGGAAGTTGCACGACATTGCCGAGGAGCTGGTACGTACCGGCGTGTTGCCTGGAGTGCCGAGCAAACCTGCTGCCAACTCCTAAGGTCGCGGTACTAAGGCCAGTCAGGTTGACCGGCGCCGGCGCCATTCGGCCACCGCGTCCTCCACGTTGACGAGCCCGATCACGATAGGTGGGCCATCTGCGCGGATGCGGTGGGACTCGGCTATCCGATGGTTCAGATCGCTGACGATCTGACGTACAGATTCCTCATCTGGCACGTCCCCGAGCGTCTCTTGGAGGGTCATGATCTCCTTGCGAAGGGCTAGCGCAGTCGGCAGCGGTAGCGGCAGTTGCTCGCGTTCCAAGTAGGCCTTGACCCACCAGTTCTCATCGTCGCGACCAAGACCTTTGATCGGCTTGCCTTGCCCCGGCAGGTTATCGAATTCTCCGCGCTCGATTGCCTCGCGGATCTGACGGTCTATCCAAGATTCGTACGGCATATCCGATACCACTCTAATTCGGAGCTGCTCGCGCAATTTCTATTGCTTGCTCCGCTCCCGGCCCTCGCAGCGGCAGGAGCTCCAGTTCCCTTATGGCACGCTGAACAGGTGGATCCGTGGAGCATCGGGCTCATAGTGCTGATCGTGGTAGGACTCGCGGCGATCATCTTCGGCGCGCTGTGGGACCGCCGGCTCAACAAGCGACGGGCCGCGGAGATGCTTGCTCCGCCGCAACGCACCATTCCGCATTTCAAGCCCGACGCTCCGGCACCGCATTACCTCTCCGACCTACAGGCCCGGCGCCGCCCCGAGCACGCAGAACCGACTGATCTCGGGGAGGCCGAGCGGGAGTCCATCAACCAACAGCTCGCCGATCCGCGTACCGTTTCCATCGATGCCGGGTACGCCTCACGCGACTTCATCACCGACCCCAGCTCTGGCTGGGCAGTACTGGAGCAGCCCGCGATCTTGGTCTGCGGGGACCCAGTGCAGACGTTTCGGGAGTTGCTCGACCCGCTGGAAAAGTTGATCTTGACCAAGACACCACTTGTCGTCGCGGCACCCGTTATCGCACCCCAGGTGTTAGCGACGCTAGAAGTTAACGCGATCCAGCGGACCATGCCGCTGCTTGCCGTGATCTGCGATGAGGACAAGCTCGGCACCATCGCAGCCACTTGTCAGGCGTTGCTCATTGACCGATCGGACCGGCAATCGGGATACCTCGCGCCGGATCAACTCGGGCACTGTGAACGCTGGATTAGCACCGCAAAGTCAAGCCACCTGGTTGTCACCGCGGAGACGAAACAAGAATCCGCATGACGGCCGAGAGTGCGGCAACCCGTGTAGCAGCAACCGACCGACACACCGGTGGCTGGGGATATCTCGCGGCGCTGACCCCAATCATCTTTGGCACCACGTATCTGCTCACCACCGAGTTCCTGCCACCGAACCGGCCATTGCTGGCCGGCCTGATGCGCTCACTGCCCACCGGACTGGTGTTGATCATCGGCAGCCGGATTCCGCCACGTCGTTGGATGGCTCGCTTCTTCATCCTCTCGGTGCTCTACGCCTCAGGACTCTTCCCGCTGCTCTTTATCGCTGCCTACCGATTACCGGGCGGTGTCGCGGCAGTGATCAACTCCCTTAGCCCGTTGCTCGTCGTCATGATCTCAGTGCCGCTGCTCAGCACCCGGATTCGTGGGATCCAGATCATCGCCGGCATCATGGGCACGGTTGGTGTCGCATTGCTCGTGCTGCGGTCGGATGCTCGGCTGGATGTTGTCGGCCTGATAGCCATGGCCGGTGCGGCTGTTATGTTCAGCGTGGCGACCGTGCTGACCAAGCGTTGGGGCCGACCGGAAGGAATGACCTCCGTCGGCGTCACGGGCTGGACTTTCCTCTTCGCGGGGCTCACCCTGCTGCCCGTCACCTTGCTGATCG
>DATFBI010000252.1:0-4935 GCA_035253925.1 Propionibacteriaceae bacterium | reverse complement strand
TCCTCGTGACCCCAGAGGTTCTCGTTTCCACCGTTGAACAGCACCAGCGACGGATGCGGCATCAGCCGCACGACATTCTCACGAGCTTCGGCTTCCAGCTCCTCCCACAGCGGTGATTCCTCCGGGTAAGCGGCGCAGGCCAGCAGGAAGTCCTGCCACACCAGCAGCCCTCGCTCATCACACGCCCGATAGAAGTCGCCAGTTTCGTAGATGCCGCCGCCCCAGATTCGAAGCATGTTGATGTTGGCGGCGACCGCCTGGTCGAGCCGGCGTTCGATTCGCTCGGCAGTGATCCGAGTTAAAAAATGATCATCAGGAATCCAGTTGACACCTTTGACGAATATCGGTCGACCATTGATCGAGAAAGCGAACCGGGTACCAATGCCATCAGGTGAGGTATCCAGTTCGACCGTGCGGAAACCAATCCGCCCCTGCCAGCTGTCGAGCTCTTGATCATCGGTGGCTAACGTCAGGCAGAGATCTGCCAGCGGCTGCGCGCCATAGCCGACCGGCCACCATAGCGGCGCATCGGGCACCTCAATGACGAGCGTGGCGATCGTCGCGCCTGCGTCCACATAGCTTTCGGTGCGCTGGCCGAGGATTTCCGCGGCGAGCGCCAGCGGTGCCGTCGAATCGAGCCGCTCAAGCTGGATTCGCAGCTCGACCCGACCGGTGCCAGTGCTGTCGAGTGTGACCAGCGGCACCACCTGAACCAGCCGGGCAACGCTCCAACGCTCCAGCCTTACCGGCTTCCACAACCCGGCGGTACGCAGATCTGGCCCCCAATCCCAGCCAAAGCTGCAGGCCATCTTGCGGATGAAATTGAACGGTGCGCCTGGGTACGCGCTGGGCCGGTCACCGAGTCGTTGTCTTTCAGACTCGGCGTAGGCAGTCGCGGAGTGAAGATCAACTTCAAGCTCCAGAGCATCACCCGTGACGTACGGCGAGATGTCGAATCGATACGAGCGGTGCATGTTGTACGTTCGACCGAGCTCAACCTCATCCGCGCCCCGACCCAGCCGTACCGTGCCGATGGTGTCAATGCCGTCGAAGCTCAGATCAACCCGCTCACCAGGCCCAGGCGGCTGCAGAGCAAGATCATCAGGATTCAGCACTGCCGCGTAGCGCCAATCGATCTCATGCATCCAGCGGAGCGCAGCCTCATTCCCGTCAAGGTATGGATCAGGGATGACTCCAGCTGCCATTAAATCGGTATGCACACAGCCGGGAATCTCGGCCGGATAGCTCCCCCGCACTAATCCTGAACGGTCGCCGCCAATGGCTTGGACGGTCCAGCCGGTGCGCAGTTCAGTGCGCAGCATCTCCTTCCAACACCAAGCTCAGGTCAACTCGCCGGCCTGCTGCAACTCTTCCTGCAGGTCGTGCAGCTCGATCTCCTCATGCAGCTTCGGTACGTCCGCGAGCAGGCGTTTGGTGTACGGGTGTTGGGGGTTGAAGATCACCTCGTCGGTTGGACCCTGCTCAACCATTTCCCCGTTCTCCATCACCAGCACCCGGTCTGCCAAGTAACACGCTTGACCGATGTCGTGAGTAATGAACAGCACGGTCATCCCTAGCTGGTCACGGAGGTCCTTGAGGACGTTGAGGACGTTGACCCGAAGCGATGCATCAAGCATGGATGTCGCCTCGTCGGCAACGAGCATCTCCGGTTGCATCATGAGCGCTCGTGCGATCATGACTCGCTGCCGCTGACCGCCTGAGAGTTGGTGCGGATAGCGCTCTAAGACGCTCACGTCCATGCCGACGTAGCCGAGCGATTCCTCCAGACGCTCCTGGCCCACCTTTTTGCCAACCATCAACATCGAGCGCTCCAGCAGCTTGCCCACCGTGAAGAACTGGTTGAACGCGGCGAATGGATCCTGGAATACCGCCTGCACATCGCGCCAGTACTCGGTGCGGGCTTTTCCCTTGAGTTTCGTGACGTCCTTGTCCTGGAAGATCAACTTGCCCGACGTGACGGGCATCAGGCCGAGGACCATCCTGGCCATCGTCGACTTACCCGAGCCGCTCTCGCCAACGATGCAGGTGACCTGTCCCTTCTCAAGGCCGAATGAGACATCCTTAACGGCCTGGACTTGGTTCTTGCCGTGACCAAAGGTCTTGACGACGTGCTCAGCCCGATAGATCTCTTCAGTCATGGGTGGATCACCGCCGGAGCGTCGAAGAGGGTGCGATCGAAACTGCTCATTCCCTCAATTCTGGTATTGGCATACGCCGGTTCCGGCGCAAGCACCGAACTCATGAGCGCCTGGGTATATGGGTGCTCAGGCCTTTCGACAACGATTTCGGTGGGTCCTAACTCAACGATTCGGCCTTGGTACATCACAGCAATCCTGTTTGCCGCGGTGCGCAGCACCGGAAGATCGTGAGTCACGAAGATCACCCCAGACATGATCCTTTCCTTGAGCATCTCCAGCAGCATCTCGATCAAGATTTTCTGCGACGTCACATCGAGTGCAGAGGTCGGCTCATCGGCGACCAAGAGCCGCGGATTGAGCAATGTGCTGATGATCGTGACTGTACGCTGCTTCATGCCACCTGAGAGTTGATGCGGGTAAGCGTCGAGGACCCGGGCGGGAAGGCCTAACGTGGTAAGCCGGTCCCGCGCCCGGTCGAGTGCCTCTTCCTTGGAAATCTTCCCCTCGTGCGACCGCATTACGTCGTAGACCAAGTGGCGGATCCTCTTGGTGGGGCTGATCGAGTTCATCGCGCCCTGCGGCAGCATAGAAACCACGGCCCCACGCCAGGTGCGCGGGATCTTGGCGTGACCACCGAGCTCTTGAACCTGCCCGTCGATCTCCAGCGTGCCCTGCTCCACATGCAATGGCGGGCGAGCGATCAACGAGATGATCGAGCCGAGTGTGGTCTTGCCACTTCCCGATTCGCCAGCCAGCCCGAGAACCTCGCCCTCCTCGATCTTGATCGAGACATCGTCGACGGCTACCACATCCTTGCCTTCGGTGTAATACACACCACGAATGTTCTCCGCATTGACCAGAGTGCCCATCAGCGCCCCTCCCCACGTCCCGCCGAAACCGGTGTCTCCAAGAAGCCACCGCTCCCAACCGGGCCGGCGTCCTCGGCCTCAACCGCTGTCTCGAGCTCCGCACCCTCCTTGACGGCCTTCTTCCGCGCCGCCCGGCCACGACGTAGCCGCGGGTTGAACACCTCATTGAGGCTGGACTGCAACAACAGCAGGGAAAAAACGATCAAGGTCAGCATGAGCGTCGGTGGGATGAAGGCCCACCAGGCTCCGGTCCGTACCGACCCCCACTGAATGGCCCAATAGAGCATGGTGCCCAGGCTTGTCGTACCCGAGGCGCCCAGCCCAAGCATGCTTAGCGTGGACTCGAACAAGATGGCGCTGGAGATCTGCAGGATGCAGGCCATGACCACATACGAGAGTAGGTAAGGCAGCACATCGCGGCCCAGGATTGACCAGAACCCGGCTCCGGAAAGCTTGGCTACGTCGATGTGTTCGCGGGTTCGGATGCTGCTGGATTGCGCCCGTACGGCGCGCGCGACCCAGAACCAGCCGGTGAATCCGATCACTAGAGCCAAGGTATAGAGATTGCGTTGCGGTAGCGACACCGAAACCAAGATCACAATCACGAGCACGGGGATGGCCAAGCCGACGTTGACGAGGGCGCTCAGCACATCGTCCACCCAGCCGCCGCGGTAGCCAGCAACCAGACCGATCAACAAGCCGATCGCAGTTCCGATTAGACCCGCTATTAGTCCGACGATCAGCGACGTCCGGGTGCCGTAGACGAGGTTGGCTACAACGCTCTGGCCCTCGTTGTCCGCTCCCAGGAGAAGCGGGCCGCAGCACTTCGGCTCTTCGTACAACCCTCCGACGGTGGCATCCGGGTTGGTCGACACGATCAGCGGTCCGATGAATCCGACCAGGAGCACGAAGGCCACTAGTACGACCGCCACCCAAAACCTAGGACTCAGTCCACGTAAACTCATCAGCGCTCTCCGCTCTGCACTGCTCGTATCCGGGGGTCGATAAAGCCGGTGATGATGTCAGCGGCGAGGTTGAAAATGAGCACGGCGATCGTGATGATCAGAGTGATCGCCGAAATCACCGGGTAGTCGTTCTGGCCGATGGCGGCGAACAACAAGCTGCCGAGGCCAGGGTAGGAAAAGACCAGCTCGGTGATCAGGCCGCCGGTGATGAGGGCGGCAATGGACAGCGCCAGACCCGTGAACTGCGGCAACATGGCATTGCGGAAGATGTAGCGGACGGTGTGGCCCTCCTTCACGCCGAGGCCACGGTTGTAGTTCACATAATCCGAGCCGAGCTCGTAGATCGCCATGGACCGCATGCCGACCGCTTGGCCTCCGATATAGACCAAGACGAGCGACCAGAACGGTAACCACCAGTACGTAATGGCGTCACCGAAGAACGCCAAGGAAAACTCTGGCGTCAACCCGAATGAGTAGGCGCCGCCAACCGGAAGGATGCCTCCCTTCACCGCGACCACGAACAACAAGATGATCGCCAGCGCGAACGGCGGAACGCTGGATAGGAACAGCGACCCAATGAAGGCACCCCGGTCCAGCCAGCCGCCCTTAAACGCCGCCACCGCGCCAAGCAGGTTGCCGACAAGCCAACCGACGATTATCGCCGGAACCATGATCGCGATACTCCAGGGCAGCGCCTGCGCGATCAAGGGGCCGACCGGCTGCGGGTAGTTCGCGAAAGAGGTGCCGAGGTCGCCCTGGAACACCTTGCCGACATAGATGAAGAACTGCTGCCACAGTGGCTTATCCAGGCCGAATTCGGCCATGTAGTGCTCATGGATCTGCTGCAGCTGTTCGCCGCCAGTGCCGCCGCCCTGGGTAATCCGGCCGACGATGGCGTCGACCGGGTTACCCGGGATGAGGCGCGGGAGGAGGAAGTTCAGC
>DATFBI010000251.1:0-4918 GCA_035253925.1 Propionibacteriaceae bacterium | reverse complement strand
ATCTCCGGCGCGCGATGCGCGAGCAGCTCCAGAATTGCCGAGCTGCGAGCGTCGGGAATCGCGCGCCCGACGATCGGAGGAACGATGAGCGAACCTGCCCGCGAGCGGGGTCAGCAATCCAACAAGATCGTTCGCGAAGAGTGACGACGACGTCGGATCTCCGGCGCGCGATGCGCGAGCAGCTCCAGAATGAGGGAATGGCATTTAAGCAGCATCGAACCTTCGTTCTGGTTCCCGGAGCTGGTGGCAACGCCGGTTACTGGCAGCTCGTTGAGCCACTCATCCAGAAAGCAGGCTTCCGCAGTGTTGCGGTTTCGTTGCCAAACTGGCCCGGCGTCACCTTCGCTGATCATGCTGAGGCCATCGTGGCCGCCGCAGGGACAGCAGAGGACATCACACTCGTCGCTCAATCGATGGGCGCCTTTAGCGCACCCTTGACCTGTGACCGACTCCCGGTCGCCGAACTCGTGCTGGTCAACGCCATGATCCCGGCGCCCGGAGAGACGGCCGGGGAATGGTGGGCCAACACTGGCCAGGCCGAAGCGATGCGGGCCAACGACATCCGGGAGGGTCGCGACCCTGACGTTGCTTTCGATGCCCAGACCCATTTCCTTCACGACTTGTCGCCTGACGTATTGGCCGTACTGATGTCATCGGGCGATGAGCAGCCAGCAGGCTCACTCTTCGAGACACCGTTTCCGCTTGAACACTGGCCTGACGTTACGACCAGAATCTTCGCCGGCCGGGAGGACCGATTCTTTCCCTACGAGTTCCAGCGACGCATAGCCAGAGACCGCCTGGGGCGAGAGGCGGAAGCACTTCCCGGCGGGCACTTGCTGGCCCTCAGCCAGCCAGAGGCGCTTGTTGCCCGGCTCCTTTCCGAGCTCTGAGCAGACTCTTCACAAAGGGCAGGGAGGGCACGCTTCGACAGGCTCAGCACACATCCGGCGTCCTCGATTTGTAGAAGAACAAGCGTTTCTGCCTTGCCGGGAAACGAATGACCGCTGAGCAGCCGCCTACCAGATCGAGGAGCCCGATGACGGCGGTGATGATTGCCATCGTCACTCGGGAACCGTCGCACGCAAGCCTGCTCGAGCGGCTTGGGTCGTCCGCCGGTACCAGGCAAAGCCGCCAATCGTGAGCAGCGCACCGAAGATCAGAAACCCGATGTCGTAAATGCCCTGATTCGGTCCTGGCCGGACGTGATGCAAATTGAGCAAGTAGTGATTCACCAGACCTTCGACGACATTGAATAAACCCCAGCCTGCAATCATTACGGCAACCAATGCCGTCCATCGGCCGTTCACTGGAGTTCGACGGCTTCGACGCCACAACCACAGCACGCCAATAAAAACGGCGAGCCACGCGCCGGCATGGAACACGCCATCGGCAATCAGATTGACGCTCAAACTGACGTTCGGCCGGGAGGACAGCAGATGGTGCCAAAGCAGCAGTTGGTGTAGGACGATGCCGTCCACGAACGCGCCCAGGCCGATACCGAGGAGCAATCCGGGACCGAAGACACTGGTACCGACGGTTGCATTCACGTCTTTGGACATACCCTGACCGACGCACCATTAGCCGGAGATAGTTCGGTACAACCGTCGAGGTCGCCGCTCAGGCCTGCGGAGAAACTTCGTCAGCCTCTTGCGCCTTGGCTTCGTGGGCCGCCGTCTCCTTCGCCACAGGGGCGTACATGTCCACGTACTCCTGCCCCGAAAGCTCCATGATCGCGTACATGATCTCGTCGGTAATCGAGCGCAGAATGAAGCGATCTTCGCTCATGCCCTCATAACGTGAGAAATCCAGCGGCTCTCCGAATTTCACCGTCGGACTGACGACTTTGGTGATGATTCTGCCGGGCGGCGCGATGATATCGGTGCCGATGATGGCTGACGGAATTACCGGTGCCCCGGACAACAACGCCAGCCGAGCGACGCCGGTCCGACCCTTGTACAGGCGCCCATCATGGCTACGGGTGCCCTCGGGATAGATGCCGAACAACTCGCCCCGTTGCAAGACCTTCAAGCCTGCCCGCAGCGCGCTTTCACTTGCCCGCCCGCCGGACCGATCGATAGGCACCTGCCCGGTGCTTGCGAAGAACCGCTTCTGGAACCAACCCTTCAGGCCGGCCCTAGTGAAGTAATCGGACTTGGCGACGAAGGTGATCCGCCGATCCAAGGCAAGCGGCATGAACAACCAGTCCGCAAAGGAAAGGTGATTACTGGCAATGATCGCTGCACCCTTGTCCGGGACGTGCTCCGCGCCTTCGGTGCTGGGCCGGAAGATCTTGGTGATTGCCGGCCCGAGCAGCACGTTTTTCAACACCCAGTACACCGCCCGACCAGCACCGGACCCGGACTCGATGGTGACCTTTCCCTGCGAGTCAACAGAAACCAGGTCAGCGCTTACGGGGTCTCGCTGCCGCGGCGGGCGTTCGCTCTGCTCAGGTGACGAGTCATCTCGCCACTCAGTCACGCGTTCACATCCGAAGCCGGTGGCGCATCGAGGCGGGCTGCCGAGACAGGAACAGGTGGTACCGGACGACCGGCGCCGGGACGATGACCTGCGCTGGGCGGGAGATCGCTGCCCTTTCCCAGAGCAGCCTTGGCTACCGTGCCATAGACGTCGACATACTCCTGCCCAGACAGCTCCATGACCGCGTTCATGATCTCGTCTGTGGTCCACCGGAGCACGTCGCGATCATTGCCGGCCGCGGCGTAGGCTGTAAAGTCCATTGGCTTGCCAATTCTGATCTTGGGTCGCCGCATGGTCGGGATCTTGAAAAACCGCGATGGGACCAGTTCGGTATTGATCATGCCGATCGGGACTACTGGGACACCGGCCTGCAGAACGATCCGCGCAACACCTGTCTTTCCCTTATAGAGACGGCCGTCCGGGGAGCGAGTGCCCTCCGGATAGATACCGAGCAGATTGCCCCGGCGCAGCACATCAAGGATGCCCGCCATGCTGCTGGCACTGGCCCGTCCGCCGGCGCGGTCCATGGGAAGCTGACCGACGTTCTTAAGGAACCAGCTCAGAATCCGGCCACGCACACCGCGACCATGAAACAGCTCAATCTTCGCCGGGAAGGTGACCCGTCGTTTGATCATGGCAGGCAGGAGGTAGGTGTCGCCTGCTGAGATGTGGTTGCTGACGAGGATCGCGCCCCCGGACTTCGGGATGTTCTCAGCTCCGCTCACCGAGGGTCTGAAAAGCAGCCGGCACAGAGGCGCGAACGCCACGTACTTGAATACCCAGTAGAGCAAGATCGACCTCCGGTTTCGACCATGTTAGGGCGGAACAACCCTAGTGGTGACGACTTCAGCTACACCGCGGCTGCCCTACCCTTGTCCTCCCAAGCAGACATGCCACGATTCCCACGTGACTCCTGCAACGCCGGCAACTGGAGGCTCCATCAGCAAGCGTTCTCGGCGCCGCAGTCATCCGGCCTCAGTCGCGACCGCGGTACACCCGGACGGGCAACCGTACCAGGGCGGCATTGGACCCGCTGGAGTGCTGCTCTGCCACGGATTCACTGGCTCGCCGAAATCCATGATCGGCTGGGCGCGCTACCTGGAAGCTGCCGGATTTCAGGTCTTGCTGCCGTGCCTGCCATGCCACGGCACACGCTGGCAGGAGCTCAACAATTCGACATGGACTGACTGGTATGCCTGCGTGGACGACGCCTTCACAACTTTGCGGGCCAGATGCGATCAAGTGTTCCTGGCTGGCCTCTCGATGGGCGGCACGCTTTCGCTGCGCCTGGCGGAGCAGCACGGTAACCAGGTATCTGGCCTGGCACTTGTTAATCCGGTAATCAATATCACTGATCCGCGAATGCGCTTCTTATCGATCTTGCGCGCGATTCCGTCATTCCCAGGAATTACCAACGACATTGCCATGCCCGGCCAGGATGAATTCGGCTATCAACGGCTGCCGCTTCGGGCGCTATACTCCCAGACCTTCCTCTGGGCCGACGTGCGCCGTAATCTCGATCGTATTGATCAGCCGCTACTGATCTATCGGTCGATTCATGATCACGTAGTTGATCCGTCTTCAGTTAGTTTGATCAAGGCCCGAGTACGATCTCGCGATCAGTCGTACGTCGAACTGCAACGCAGCTACCATGTAGCCACCCTCGACTACGACGCGGAGGATATCTTCGCCGGAAGCGTTGCGTTCTTCCGCCGACTCACGAAGGAGGCCGATGGGACTGCCGAGTGAGGATGACCGGGACGCGATCGATCGCGCCTTTGCCGAGCTAGTCGCGGGTTACCACCTGACTGCTGACCGGCCTAACGTATTCAGCAGTCAGTCTCAGGACGAGCCAACCGTTTCCTCCCCAGCTCATGAGGTTGAGGAGAGCACAGCCAACTGGGCCGCGGATCATCCGCTGTTCGGCTTCGCTGAATCCACAGCTGAAGCGCCTAGGCCGGCACCGGAGCCAGCCGAGGAGCGTTACGTACCAGAGCCGCTACCACCACTGCGACGCCCGGCCATTCCTGCCTTACTCGGCTGGATCGGGATTGGATACGCGATCATCGTAGTGCTGGCAGCGACCTTTGGCTTACGCTTCCCGGCCTGGGTGGGCTGGGTCGCCGTCGGAAGTTTCGTGGGTGGATTCGGCATTCTGATGACCAGGCTTCCGCGGGAGCGACCGCCCGGCGCTGGCGACGGAGCAGTGCTTTAGGGTCCTCGCTAAACGTCTAGGACCGGGCTCGTGATCGCAAGGAGTCGCGCCGAGGCCGTACCCGGCGTGCCCGCCGCTTCCGGAGGCGCGGCCAGAAGCCGAATTGCGCGGAGTCGGGCGGCTCAACCATGGCGTGCCGGGCCAGGTCCGCAGCTCCAATAAGGCCCGCGTCGTTGCGGAATCGGGCAAGAACGAGCCTGGCCTCCTCCCGGAAGCCCCGGCCCG
>DATFBI010000250.1:0-14257 GCA_035253925.1 Propionibacteriaceae bacterium | reverse complement strand
CCATCGCTGCCGGCAAGGCGGTGTTGGTGGAGAAGACCTTTACTGCCACGGTCCCCGGCGCCGAGGATGTCATCAACGCGGCGCGGCAGCACCAGGTCTTCGCGATGGAAGCAATGTGGACCCGCTTCCAGCCCGCAATCGCGGCTGCTCGTGCGTTGATCGACGACGGCGCGATTGGCGAGGTTCGGCAGCTACAAGCTGATCTTGGTGTGGATCGGCCGTACAACCCCGCCGACCGGCTCTTCGATCCGGCGCAGGGCGGTGGCGCCATGCTGGATCTCGGTGTCTATGTCGTCTCATTCGCGCAGTACTTTCTCGGTACGCCTAATCGCATCGAGGTGACTGGGTCACTGACGCCGACCCGTGTCGATGCCGAGGCCGGTCTACTGCTCGGCTACGACGACGGCCGGGCGGCGACTCTGTTGATCTCACTGAAGCACCACACACCAGGCGCGGCCCGGATTCAGGGCACTAAGGGCTGGATTGACGTGCCTCCAAGGTTCCATCATCCGCATCGCATCGTGCTCCATCGAAGGGGCCAAGATGCCGAGGCGATTAGCCGGCTACCGTTGGGCGCCGGCTACTCGCATGAGCTCATTGAGGTGATCGAATGCGTACGCGCCGGGCGTACCGAAAGTGAGATCATGCCGCTTGCCGACACTCTGGCGGTGCAGCGGATTTTGAACAAGGCCTGCGAGAAGCTCGGCGTTCACCACACCGAGGACAGCATGGTCGCGGTCTGATCGACACTCCTGTGCTTGCTGAAACCTACGTCAACGTAGGTTGCTCACGCTCTGCACAGGTTGCAAACCCGTGCAGAGCGTGTGAAATCTACGTGCACGTAGGTTTCCGACAGAGCGCCGAGGAAGTTAGGCGTCGACGTAGCGGCGGCCTTCGAACGCTCGACCGAGAGTTACCTCGTCGGCGTACTCAAGATCACCACCAACGGGTAGCCCGCTGGCGAGCCGACTGACCTTTACGCCCATCGGTATCAACAGGCGGCTCAGGTACGTGGCAGTCGCCTCCCCTTCCAGATTGGGATCGGTCGCCAAGATCACTTCAGTCACGGTGCCGTCAGCGAGCCGTAGACAGAGCTCACGGATCTTCAGGTCCGCTGGCCCGATCCCGTCGATCGGGCTGATCGCACCACCCAACACGTGATAGCGGCCGCGAAACTCCCGGGTACGTTCCACCGCGACCACGTCCTTGGCCTCCTCCACAACGCAGATCGTGGTGTCGTCACGACGCGGGTCGCGGCAGATCCGGCATTGGGTGTCCTCAGAGACGTTGAAGCAGGTCTCGCAGAATTTGACCGTCTCCTTGACCTTCTTGAGGGTGGCGGCCAGCCGCATGACGTCGTCCGGATCAGCGGCCAGAATGTGGAAAGCCAGCCGCTGCGCGCTCTTCGGCCCGATCCCGGGCAGCCGCCCGAGCTCGTCGATCAAATCTTGGACCGGGCCCTCGTACATGCTGAACCGTCAGAAAGGCAGTCCGCCGCCCATGCCCAAACCGCCAGCCAGCGGGCCCAACTTGCTGGCCGCTACGGCTTGCGCCTTGTTGGTCGCATCGCGAACCGCAGCCACGACCAAGTCAGCCAAGGTCTCGGTATCGCTGGGATCAACCGCTTCCGGCTTGATCACCAAGCCGACTAACTCGCCCGCGCCGGTTACTGTCGCGGTTACCAGATCACCGCCGGCAGAACCCTCGATCTGCATCTCGGCCAGCTCCTGCTGAGCGTTGATCAACTGCTCCTGCATTGCCTGAGCCTGGGCCAGCAATCCAGACATGTCGCCTTCGGGAATCATCGCGGGCCTTTCGGGGTGGAGGTTCTCGCGGGCCCCAGCCTATGCGCCGTGATCCTCCTCAGCGATGATCTGCGCGCCGAGATGCCGGGCTAGTAGTTCGGTCTGCGACTCGGCGCCCTCCTCCAGGTCGCTGTCGTCGCGACTCGCCACTGCATCTGGGTCCTCGGCAGCGTGCTGTTGGACGCCGTTCGTGGCCCGGCTATTCGACAAGTCGCGTGCTGCTGTGGGTGGGGCGGGCGGTTGCATGGCCGGCGACTGGGTACGCGCCGCTCCAGCTGATGGCGCGGCGCTGGGATCCACCATCGTCTCGATCGCGAAGTCGGCACCCATGACGACGACCATCGCCTCGTGCAGCACATCCTCGCTGCCGCCGCGGGCGAAGCTGTCCCGCGCACCAGCATTGGACATCGCCAGCAGCAGCGTGCCATTGCGGAGCTCGGCGACCTGGGCGTTCTGGCTGAGCAGGATCCAGGTAAAGCGGCGTTTGCCCTTGACCTCTTCGAGGACCTCAGGCCAGAGCCGGCGTACGTCGGTGACCGTAAGTCCGACGTGAGTTTCTGTTTGGGGGGTTTCTGTTTGGGGGGTTTCTGTTCGGGCCGCCTGGGTATGTGGCGCCTGGTCCGCGGATGGGACCGGTTCGGGGGTCGGTGCGCTCGCTGCCTCTGGTTGAGGCGGAGTCGGAGTCGGATCCGGTGAGGCCGGAGCGGGGGGCGCGCCGGTAACCCCAATGCGCCGCTCAAGACGATCCAGCCTGGCATGAATGCCGCGGTCGTCAACATCGGCTCCAGGCAGCAGCGCCCGCGCACACATCAGCTCAAGGTGCAAGCGGGGCGCGGTAGTGCCTCGCATCTCGGTCAGCCCGGTGGCGATGACCTCCGCGGCCCGGGTGAGTTCGCCGGCTCCGAGCGCCGCGGCCTGGGATGAGAGACGTTCTGCCTGGTCAGGAGCCACGTCGACGAGCCCCGAGGTCAATGCATCCGGCACCGCAGCGACGATGACCAAGTCACGGAGTCGGCGTAACAGATCTTCTGCGAATCGCCGCGGGTCTTGGCCAACCTCGATGACCTTGTCGACACAGGCGAAGACGCCGCCGGCGTCACCGGCAGCGAAGGCATCGACAAACTCATCGAGCAGCGAGTCGGGCGTATATCCCAGTAGCGCCGCGGCCTGCCGATATGAGACGCCCGATTTGTCGGCGCCGCCCAGAAGTTGATCAAGCACGGACAGCGAGTCGCGGACCGAGCCGCCGCCGGCGCGTACCACCAATGGCAGCACAGCGGGCTCAACCGGGATCCCCTCAGCGTCACAGAGTTTGGCCAGGTATTCGGTCAGCAATCGGGGCGGGACCAGCCTGAACGGATAGTGATGGGTACGCGAGCGGATCGTGGAGATGACCTTGTCCGGCTCCGTGGTGGCAAAGACGAACTTGACGTGTGGCGGCGGCTCCTCGACGAGTTTGAGCAGCGCATTAAAGCCCGCGGTGGTCACCATATGGGCCTCGTCGACGATGTAGATCTTGAAGCGACTGCTGACTGGAGCGAAGAAGGCTCGCTCACGGAGGTCGCGGGCATCGTCGACGCCACCATGGCTGGCTGCGTCGATCTCGATCACATCAATACTGCCGGGCCCGTTGCGGGCCAGGTCCTGGCATGAGCGGCATTCGCCGCAAGGCACCGCACGCGGACCCTTCTCACAGTTGAGGGCTCGGGCAAGGATGCGCGCGGACGTGGTCTTGCCGCAGCCCCTCGGCCCGGAGAACAGGTAGGCGTGGTTAACCCGATTGTTGGTCAGCGCCCGCTGCAGTGGCTCGGTGACGTGATCTTGGCCAATGACCTCAGCGAAAGTGTCGGGTCGGTAGCGCCGGTAAAGCGCAAGCGGTGCAGTGGTGGACGCGCTGGGATTGTCGAACAGCGCCTCATCCTGGGTGTGCTCGATCCGGTCCGGCCCGGCCTCTGAAGGCCGGAGGTCGTCAAGACCAGCTTGTTCCACGCATTGCACCCTATGCCCGGAAGGTGACAGGCCGGACCGGTTCCGGACGAACCAAAAAGGCCTACCCGGGTAGGCTGCGCTGCCGTGGAGCTCGACTGGATGTTGTTTGACGCTGACGGCGTGATTCAGGCCAACCGGAAAGGCTGGATGGAAGAGCTCACTGGCTGGGCCGGTCCCAGAACCGAGGAGTTCTTACTCGCTATCGCGGCGGCGGACGTCGCCTGCCTCACTGGCGATGACTTCGGCGCGGCGATGCGGCAGGTGCTCCGGCAATTTGAGATCAGCGCTCCCCTGGAGGAAGTCATCGCCCCTGACTTCTGGATCGAGGTCAGACAGCCGATGCTCGATGCCGTGCGGGCGGTTCGTGATCTTGGGCTGCGCTGCGGGCTGGCCACGAACCAGCAGAATCTGCGCGGCTCCTACATGCGTAGCTCACTGGGCTTCGACCAGATCTTCGACGATCAGTTCTACTCTTTCGAGCTTGGGTTTGCCAAACCCGAAGCGGGGTATTTCAAGGCGATCATGAACCGCATCGATGTCGCGCCGGACCGAGTGCTCTTTATTGATGATCATGAAGGAAACGTTGCCGGTGCCCGCGAGTTTGGCATCCATAGCGAGCTCTTTCCATTCGATGGCGGTGTTGCGGCGCTAAAGCCGATCTTGGCTCGGTACGGCATACGTCTGTGACGATCTGGATCGGCATTTCAGGTTGGAGATATCCGCGCTGGCGGGGAACGTTCTATCCCCGCGGACTACCGCAGCGCAAGGAGCTGCGGTACGCGGCTGAGCGAATGAATTCGGTTGAGATCAATGGCAGCTTCTACTCGCTGCAGCGCAGGTCTCGTTTCGAGGAGTGGGCAGCCTCGGTTCCGGAGGATTTCGTCTTTGCCGTGAAAGGCGGGCGGTTCATAACGCACATGAAGAAGTTGAGTGGCATCGAGACTGCACTCGCCAACTTCTTCGCCTCCGGCGTACTGGCTCTTGATCGGAAGCTGGGTCCGCTGATGTGGCAGCTGCCTCCGAATCTCGGCTTCAATGCTGATCGAATGGATTCCTTCTTCGCGCAACTGCCGCGTACCGCAGGATCTGCCGCCAGCATTGCGACCAATCATGATCAGCGAGTGCCTGATGATCAAGCTCTGGTTAAGGCAGTGCACCCCCGGCGCCGGCTGCGCCATGCCATTGAGGTGCGGCACAAGAGCTTCCGCACTCCGGAGTTCTATCAGCTGCTGCGTCAGTACAAGATCGCGCTGGTGGTGTCGGACAATCCCGGCAAGTGGCCGATCTTTACCGAGATCACTACCGACCTGATGTACGTACGGCTGCACGGTCATGATCAGCTCTATACCAGCGGCTATAGCGATCATGAACTCGACGAGTGGGCAACCAAGATCAAGTCCTGGACCGAGCAGGGCTGCGACGTGTATGTCTACTTTGACAATGACGCCAAGGTACGGGCACCGTTCGACGCCATGAGTCTTATGGAGCGGTTAGGCGTCGCTGCTCCAGCAGCATAAAGCGGTCCCCCGCGTACCCGAAAGAGCTCACTTACCCTTGCTGCCGTCAAGCCCTGGGGGAGTTGGGTGAGTTATCGCCACACGAGGGACCAGAGAACGAGTGTACGGGATGATCCGCAACCGATGAGTTCGGAGGAGTCAGCGGGTCAGTACTGTTAGGAAACGGCTAACGGGAGTTCTTTTCAATGTCCACGGAGAAAACGCGTGCTCTCGACCTGAGCAGGAGCGCGGACCGCGCATTCGTGCACTTGCTGGTCAACACGCTGCTCGTCTCTGTCATCAACTTCACGGTTTGGTTCGCGGTCACCTTCTGGGTGTTCCTGGAAACCAAGTCGGTGCTGGCAACCGGAATGGTGGCGGGCATCTTCTTGGTAGCCACGGCCCTCAGCGGGATCTGGTTCGGCAGCCTGGTCGATCATCACCGCAAGAAGACCGTGATGCAGGTTTCATCGTTGGTTTCCCTAGCGTTCTATGCCGTCTCCTTCACGCTCTACCAGTTGACCGCGGAACAGACGTTTACCAATCCCGCAAGCGTGATGCTGTGGGTGTTCATTGTGCTGTCAATGCTTGGAGTGATGGCCGGAAATATCCGGTCGATCGCCCTTATGACTCTGGTCACGCTCTTGATCCCGGAGGATCGCAGAGACAGGGCCAATGGCTTTGTCGGTACCACCCTCGGAGTGTCGTTCCTCGTCACCTCGGTCATCAGCGGACTTCTCGTGGCGGCGGGCGGCATGTTCTACGTCTTGTTGCTGGGCATGGCTGTGCTGGTATTCAGCGTTGTGCATCTGGCATTCGTCCGGGTCGAGGAACAGACCGAAGATGCGGCGACACCGGACGCGGAGTCCACTGAGCTGCAGCCCAAGCAGAACAGGGTCGACATCCGGGGCACCTTGCGGGTCGTGCGCAGCGTACCGGGATTGCTGGCTCTAATCGGCTTCGCCTGCTTCAACAACTTCCTGGGCGGCGCGTTCATGGCGCTGATGGATGCGTACGGGCTCTATATGGTGTCAGTCCAAGCCTGGGGCCTGTTGTGGGGCGTACTCAGTGCGTTCTTCATCATCGGTGGTCTCGCGGTCGCCAAGACCGGTCTGAGCAAGAACCCCGTACGGCTGCTGCTCCTGGTTAACGTTGCATTTTGGAGCGTGACCTGCGTGTTCCCGCTGCGGTCTTCGGTGATCTTGCTGGCGGTGGGCATGGCCATCTACATGTTGTTGGGGCCGTACGCCGAAGCGGCCGAGCAGACCATCCTTCAGAAGGTCGTACCCTACGAGCGACAGGGCCGGGTCTTTGGCTTCGCGCAGAGTGTTGAGCTTGCCGCTTCGCCACTGACCGCGTTTCTGATCGGACCGATCACGCAGCTGATCTTCATCCCGTTCATGACGACCGGTGCGGGTGCCGAAACGATCGGCAGCTGGTTTGGCACCGGCCCAGATCGCGGCATCGCACTCGTTTTCGTCCTGCTCGGCCTGCTCGGCCTTGCTGTGACGATCCTCGCGCTCTTCAGCCGGCCCTATCGGCTGCTCAGCACGCGGTACCTTAGCGAGCCGGAGCCAGCGCTTGCCGGCTCCTGACCTTCCTAACGCGCCTACGTCAGGTTCAGGCGTTGATCAAGGAGCCCTCGGGCGTGATCGCGTCCGCGTCCTCGTCGTCGAACCACACGCCGCCAGCACCGAGGTAACGGAACTTGACCGCCTGGCCAGCCGGCACCGCAACGCTTACGCTGCGCGTTCCGTTGCTGCGGCGTACCAGCTTGTGGGCGCCTGGCACCCAATTATTGAACGTTCCGACTGCCGAAACCGGTCCGTCATGGATGTCGTCTGGGAGGACGAACTGAATGCGAGTGTTCGTGCCGTCGGATTTGATGTGCAATGACATGGCCATCTCCTGATAGTCAAGGTGATTGGTCTACCGGCAGAGATTAGGTGAGCTTTTAGGCAGGATCCCGGCACGACACACGGTGAGACCAAGGGCGGGGCCGGGCAGACCACTGACGTCCGGTTCGACCCCGCTTGCCCAGGCCGGTAACCTTCCGCGCGGAGGATTCGCCTAGAGGCCTATGGCGCTCGCTTGGAAAGCGGGTTGGGTTAACAGCCCTCGCGGGTTCGAATCCCGCATCCTCCGCCAGCTGGAAACGGGCTGTGACTTGCGGAAACGCCGTTCGGGTCAGACCGACCCTGGGACGGCGTCGCATCCAACATCGAAGCAGCTCGTCTCAGTTCTGGTCTCAATTCCGGCCGCCGATTTGCCGAAACCCGGCCCCCGGAAACGATCGGAGGCAGGGTACACGGGGGGCGGGCTCGGCCACATGCCGGTCCCGCCGCCGAGACGCGTCAGCGGACGTCGTCCTCCATGTGCTCGATGTCGCGGAACCCGGTCTTCCTCCCCCGGGTACCGCGGTTGGCGAGCCAGGTGAACACCCAGAGCACGATGCCGAGCAGCATCAACCCGCCGGCGATCTGGTACACGATGCCTTCGCGATCGACCCACGGGCCGGCCAGGAACAGGCAGAGGACGGCGGCGATCAGCGGCAGCGCTCTGGGCGTGGTGAAGAACACCGGTGCGTTCGGGTCCCGGCGGCGGCGCAGCACGAAGCACGCCACGTTGACGATCGCGAACACGCACAGCAGCAGGAACGCCGTCGTGCTCGAGAGGTTCCCGACGATGTTGCTGTCGGGGTCGGAGGTGACGTACCAGATCAGCAGCAGCGACAGCACGGTCGAGAACAGAATTGCGACCCATGGCGTACGCCGGCCGGGCAGCACCTTCCCTAGCGACCGTGGCAGCACGTCCTGCTTGGCCATGCCGTAGAGCAGCCGGCTCGCCATCAGCATATTGATCAGTGCGGTGTTGGCGACCGCGAAGCAGGCCAGGAACGGGAACACACGGTCGATCGGGAAGTCCGGCGCGCCCTTGCTGACAACCTCCAACAGAGCGCGACCCTCCGACTCACGGATATCTGCGAGCTCGGTTGGCGTGAGCACGGCGACCACAGATACCGCCACCAGCATGTAGAGGATCACCGCGATCCCGAGCCCGGTGAGCATGCTCCGGGGGAAGATCCGCTCCGGATCATGCGTCTCCTCGACCATGTTGACCGCGTCCTCGAAACCGACCATCGCGAAGAACGCGATCGACGTCGCGGCCGTGACCGCGAGGAACAGACCCTTGTCCTGGTAGTCGGTGAAGACGGTGATCTTGCTGATGGATGCGTCACCCCGCGCCATCACGTAGAAGCCGACCCCGATCACGATGCACAGCGCGGTCACCTCGACCAGGGTCAGAACGACGTTGAACTTCACCGACTCGCCGACGCCCCGCAGATTGATCAGGGCGAGCAGGACCATGAAGCCGAGGGCCACGGCGGTGACCACGCCTTCGGCCGGCATGCCCATCACGTCGTTGACTTCCAGGCCGCCGAAGAAGTTTTGAGCGAGCACGTTGGCAGAGGTCGAGGCGCTCGTGATACCCGAGCAGATCACGGCGAACGCCACAAGGAAGGTGATGATGTGGATGCCGAACGCCTTGTGAGTGTAGAGCGCCGCGCCGGCCGCCTGTGGATAATGCGTGACCAGCTCGAGGTAGGAGAAGGCGGTCATGGTCGCGACGATGAACGCCAGCAGGAACGGCAGCCACACGATCCCGCCGACCGTGCCAGCCATGGTCCCGGTGACCGCGTAGACGCCGGCGCCGAGGATGTCGCCGACGATGAACAGCAGCAGCAACCTTGGCCCGAGGACCCGTTTGAGCTCCGGTTCTGCAGCCTTGACGTCCTGGGTGTCGGGAGCCGTCGCACTCATGAGTCTCCGATCTGAGAGCAGCTGATGCAGCCATAGTGACCCAGACCCCACGTTTGAGGCCAGCATCCCGCGCCGCCATCATCGTGCCGTAGCTACCGTCGGCGACCGCCTGGCGGATTCCGCCGGGCCGGACGTGTGGCTAGCACCAGGTCGGTCAGACAGTCTCTCGAGGGACTGCATTGCGCCATTAGGCGTTACTCGGCGTAGGGCTGATCTTCTCCTACGGCGCTGTAGCCGATGTTCCAGATGTAGCCATCCGGGTCGGCGAAGGATCCGCCGTACCCGCCCCACTGCAGCTTCGCCGCGGGCTTGAGGATCGTCCCGCCGGCCTTCTTCGCCTCCTCCAGAATCTCGTCGACGCGGTTCTCGCTGCGCACCACGTAATTGAAGACGACGCCGCTGAAGCCGCTGCTCTCTGGACTCACGCCTACCATGTCGGCGAGCCCGTCGCGGCCGTAGAAGCCAACCATTGAACCGCCGTGTGGAACGAAGAGCACGGAGATCTTGTAGTCGTTCTGGACCTTCCAGCCCAGCCCCTCGGTGTAGAAGCGCTTGGATCGCTCGATGTCGTTGACGCCAAGCAAGATCGTGCTGACGTGCGAGTTCATCTCATCCACCCTCTCTGTTCGACTGAGCTTTGTGACGTACGTTCACGCTAGGTGCGTTCGGCGTCGAGCGCTTCTCGATTCCTGATCAGTTGAGCTGGTGTGGCACGCCGAAGAGCCAGTCAGCGTATCGCTGTCACGCCGGCCTAGATACTCCCCCGAGCGCCGCCTGATAGCTCTGGCTGTCTTGACAGGTATTTCTGTCAAGACAATAATCATCGTCGTGAAGCCGGTGACCACGGTTGTCGATGTCTCGACCATGCAGGTGCTTGCGCACCCGCTGCGTCTGCGAATTCTCGGCGCGTTACGGCGGCCGTCATCGGCGGCTGCGGTCGCACGCGCACTCGGCGAGCCGCGTCAGAAGGTCAACTACCACCTCAAGGAGCTGGAGCGGGCAGATCTCGTCCGGCTCGTGGGTGAGCGCCGCACCGGAAACTTCATTGAAACCATTTACCAGGCAACGGCTCGCAGTTTCGTCGTTTCGCCGCGTTTCGCCTGGCCCGACGAACAGCGGGCCGAGGCGCTGGCAGCACAGGTGTCGCTCGAAAACCTTGTGCAACTTGGTGAGCGCATGCAGCGGGACTCCGCCGCCTTGCTCGACCGGGCCGCATTCGACGGCGAGCAGATCGCCAGCGCCGCAGTGGAAGCCGAGGTGCGCTTCGCCACCGAGCAGCAGCGCACAGAGTTCCTCAACGCCTACCTGGAGGCAGTTGGGCCGTTGCTCACACGGTACGGAGCATCTGACGGTGACGGCTACCGCGTCGTACTGGCCGTCTACCCGGGTCAGAGGCACCGTGATGAGTGATAACGCTGGCAGATTCGAGAAGACGTTCGACGTGGCGATCCCGGTTGCCGCGGTCTGGCAGGCGTTCACCGATCCCCAGCATCTCGAAGCGTGGCTCGGCACCGTCGAGACATGCGACGTTCGACCAGGTGGCCAGGTCGCCTGGGAGCCCAACGACTACGGTCAGCTGGTATGGGAGATCATCGACGTCGAGCCCGAGCGCTCCCTGAGCTACCGCGAGGGACCGGGCATCCTGCCAGTCGCGACTGAGGTCACCGTCACCTTTGAGGCGGCCGGCACCGGGACCCGTCTGTCGATCACGCAGTCCGGCTTTGGTCCCGGCGACGACTGGCAAGGCCACCTGGACGATGTGGGCCTGGGATGGGCACAGACGCTGGCCGGGATGGAGTTGTACCTGCGCACCGGCGTACGCTACGACCGCTTCTTTACCTTCAAGTCTGACGTCGGCGTTGTGGTGCACGAGCAGCTGGCCGGCCCGAAGGTCCTGTCGGTCACCCCAGGATCCTTCGCTGACCACGCCGGCGTCCGCAGCGGTGACATCATCGTGCAGCTCGGTGATGCACCAGTCTTCGGCCGCTCCGATATCTGGCTCTTTACCCGGGAGCACGAGAGCGGAGAAGAACACCAGATCGTCTACGTGCGCGACCGCAAGCTCTGTCACGGCCACGCGGTGCTCACGCCGTCGATGTAACCGCACAACCCATAGAGTCGAAAGGAACACGCGGTCATGTCTCAATCGAACCTCGCAAATGTGGTGGGCGTCCTGCCTGTCACTGACCACGCCGCCGCGGTCAAGTGGTACCAGGATTGGATCGGACGTGCCCCTGACGTCGAGCCTATGGAAGGCATCGCTGAGTGGCAGCTTGCCGAGAATGCCTGGATCCAGGTGTCAGTGGATCCCGAGCCCGCCGGCCAGACCACCGTCGTTGTCGGCGTCAACGACATCAACGCGCAACTCGCTGCATGCGCAGCCGTCGAGGTCGCGGTGGGCGAAGTCAACGACTACGGATTCATCAAGACTGCGGAAGTGGTCGATCCAGCAGGCAACAAGATCCTATTCGTGCAGGAAGTTCCGCAGGACTAGCGCGCCAACTCCCGCGTGGACGGTACGTGGTCTCAACCCATACGCGTGCAGCCGAAACGCATCCGTAGAGCCGGCCCCATGCGGTCGGCGGGCTGCAGGTGGTTGTCAAATCCGGCCCGGACCAGACTGATAAGAAGAGGCGGCGTGATGTCAGATCCATCCGTTCTCTCGGGCCCTCCGATACGCCTCCGCTCGCGACCCGACCTCCAGCTTCTGGGTGATCGTCGCCAGGTAGTTGCGGACCGTTCCGGGCGAGAGGAACACCGCGCGTGCGACCTCCCGGATGGGCCGGTCCTCCTGTGCGATCGCCAGCACCTCGGCTTCCCGCGCGGTCAATGGTGAGGGGGCTGCGGTCAGCGCATCGGCCGCGAGGATCGGGTCCACGTAGCGTTGGCCCTCGTGGACCCGGCGTACGACGTCAGCGAGTGCGGTGCTGGGAGCCCCCTTAGCGAGGAAGCCACGCGCCCCGGAGGTCAGGGCCTGGCGCAGCAGGTGCGGCCGTCCGTGGCCGGTGAGTATGACGCTCGCACATGCCGGGAGCTGCCGGCTCAGCTCGCTGACGACGCCGACGCCATCAACGACCGGCATCTGCAGGTCGACGATCGCAACGTCGGGCCGATGGGCCAGAGCACGATCGATGGCCTGCCGGCCGTCTGCTGCGGTCGCGGCCACCTCGATGTCGGTTTCGCGCTCCAGCAGCGCAACCAGCGCCTCTCGGATCAGTTCCTCGTCATCAGCGACGAGCACCCGGATTGTCGTGTCGGTCATTGCGGTCTCGTGCCGCTCGATGGCAGCTCCACCCTTACCTCGAACCTGCCGCCGTTGGCCGGGCCGAATAGCAGTCGCCCCCCGGCGGCTGCACATCGCGCCGCCAAGGCGGGCAGACCGGTTCCGGATGAGGATTTGTGGGCGGTGCCCGCCTTCGGACCACCAACGCCGTCGTTCACGATCAGCAGCGTGGAGCATCGGCCCGTGCCGTCGAACGTGATGGATACCTTGCGCGCATCACTGTGCCGCAGGATGTTGGTCACCGCTTCGCGGACGACGGCAGCCAGCAGGCGCGACGCCGGCGCTGATAGCTGCGCCGACTTGACGTCGATCGTGGTCTCGACGCCGGCGGAGCCAAGGACCAACTCGGCCGAAGTGATCTGGGTGGCCAGGTCGGCGACAGTCTCGCCATGCACCGCTTGCCGAGCCTCGGCGAGAGTGGCCGCCGCAAGCTCACGGATCTCGCCGCTCTCGGCCGCGGACCGAGCCGGGTCGCTGGCTGCAAGATCCGCCGCCAGCTCGGCCTTAAGCGCGATGATGCCAAGCCGGTGACCCAGCACATCGTGCAGCTCACGGCTCACCCGCAGCCGCTCCTGCGCGAGCACGAGATCTGCCTCGGCTTCCCGGCCCGCCTCGGCCGCCCAAACCAGACCGAGCAACCACACCAGGACCAGCCCCGTCAGCCACACGACCGCTGCGGAACCGAGCGCGAAACCCAGGTTTTCTACGACCGAGCCGTCGAACACGACCGCGCCGGCCGCCGCCATCGCACCCAGACCGATTGCCACCACCACGCCCGCGCGTGGAACGGCCAGGGCGCTCGCGCCGATGGCGAACCCCGCCACCCACGCCCATGGCTCGTCACCCGGTACGGCCCACGCGTACGCCGGTGCCCACAAGCCGAGGGTCACGATCACCAGGGCGCCGACAAGCGCGATGCGGGTGCGCTGGGATTGGTCGGGGCTGACCGCTGAGCGGAGCACCAGCGCCAGCGTGCCGCCGTAGAGTGCAAGGCCGACCACGTACGTTGTCCCCAGAAGTCCGGACGGCGGCTGGCTGAGCCGCAACGGAAAGACCAGAGCCCACCCGTAACTCACAAGCAGCGCGCCGAGCACGACCAGCCGAGGGTTGATCTGGAGGCGTCGGGGACGATCAGAGGGCATCGCCTTCATTCTCCCGTGGATGCTGCATGGCCGAATCATGACAATCGCACCTGTCGCTCGATCGTTCCCGCGCGCACCCTCGAACCATGAGCATCAGGCAGGCCGTGCAGACGACCGCGGGGTGGCGTCGCTTCGTGCCCTGGCAGGGACCCGCCACCCACACCGACATGGCACTGATGGCAGCGATCCTGGGGGTAGTCGCCCTAGGGCTGGTGCTGCGGCCCATCAAGCCGTTCCTGCTCGCCTCTCAGCCGGTGACCTTGGAGTTCCTCACCGGTGACCTGACGGCGATCGGCGCTGCAGCCGCATTCGCCCGGATCGGCGAGGCACCGCTTTGGCTGGTCGTCGTCGCTGGAGCTGCCGGCATGGTGAAACTTGACTGGCTCACGTGGTGGACCGGGCGACAGTGGGGCGAGGGCATCATCAAGATGTTCACCACCAGCGAGCGCGCGCTGCGCTTCGCAAGCCGGGCAACGGAGCTAAACCCCAAGATCCTCCGTGCCGCGGTGGTGCTCGCGGTCCTGCCCGGCGTTCCCACAGCTGTGGTCTACGCAATGGCCGGCTGGGCCCGGATGCGCCTGGCGACCTTCCTTCTCCTCGACCTCGCCGGGGCGTTCCTGATGACGGGCCTGGTCGCCGGGATCGGCTATGGGCTAGGCCAACACGCCGTCGACGTGGTCCTGCTTATCGACAGATTCGCGTCGGTAGTGAGCCTGACACT
>DATFBI010000249.1:0-2672 GCA_035253925.1 Propionibacteriaceae bacterium | reverse complement strand
ACTTGGGAGGCGGCTGGCTGGCGCTGTCCGTTGAGAATGTGATCCACGTACAAGCCACGATCCGGATTTCTCCAGGTTGGGGCGATGCGAGTGGAGGAATCGAGTATGCGGGCTGGTGCCACGCGCCACCGGCACACCCTCACCGGCGTGAATTCCACCCAACAGTGACCAAGCGTCTGCGCGCAGCACCCGCCAGCTGTCGTCAGAAACCAGCATCCGATCGCCGAACTGCGATTCGAAGACAAGTGCCGCGTCGGTATTGGAACCAGCCGGCGCTGGTTTTAGAACGACATGGGCCGCCCGTAGTAGGTGACCAATACGGCGATGACGTTCCGGCCGACAGACAGGTAAGGCGCCAGGTCGTAGCTGCCGTAGCGTTGCCGGTACGGCTGTGAGCGAGCCGGGCCGCGTCCTACCTCGTGCCCATTCACCCAGAGGACATATCGCGAATCAGCGCTAATCCGGGCCGGCGCCTCGGTCGTAAGCACCTCAAGATCAAAAGTCCTCCGGAGCATGCAGCGGGAGAACTCCCGACTCGGTTCAACACCGGTTAGGAAATCTGCGGGAGAACCGGTGGCGGCTCTGGGCTGGTGCCCAATCCAACGACCAGACCAGCGCAAGGATTCGGTGCCTGCCGGTGTTCTCATGAGACGTGGTGTGGACCGCTGCCAAACTCCCGCTTCTCTGAACCGGGCAGTTGTACAACCGCGGTAACACCGTCCGGGATCACGACATCCAGCTTCACCGGCTCGCCGTCGTCCTGTGACCAAGACACCGCGATGTTGCCGTGCCGCGTTTTAAGAGATGACCGCGCCCAGCGAATGTCAGCGCCCGGCTGAGGCGCAATCAAGACCTTGGAGTATCCCGGCTCGAGCGGCTCGATGCCGCCAATGACCTGATGCATCCAATAAGCGACCGCGCCGAAAGCGTAGTGATTGAAGCTCGTCATCTGCCCCGGGTTGATCGTGCCGTCGGGCAGCATCGAGTCCCAGCGTTCCCAGATCGTTGTCGCCCCCATCGTGACCGGATAGAGCCAGGACGGGCATTCAGTCTGCAGCAGCAGTCGGTACGCGGTGTCAAGGTGTCCAGTCTTGGTCAAGGCATGGTTGATGAACGGTGTCCCTGCGAAGCCGGTTTGGATGTGGTAGCCGCTCTTGGCCACCAACTCGTCAAGTCGTTTTCCTGCGACCTGCTCATCTTCAGGATCGAGCAGCCCGAAGACGATAGCTAGCGCGTACGTTGTCTCGGCATCGCTATGGATGACGCCTTCGGGCCTGACGTAGTGGTCGTTGAATGCGGCTCGGGTGCGTTCGGCAAGAGTGCCGAAGTACTGAGCATCCTCATGACGGCCAAGAAGCGTTGCGGCATCTCGCAAGATGTGCGCGTCTCGGTAAAGGCATGCCGTCGCTACCACGCCGTTGTCGGCCCTGCTTAGGCCCGGTTCCTCGGGGGGTGCCGTGGGATCAAGCCAGTCACCGAACTGGAAGTCGCCCTCCCACAATCCCTCAGGCGAGAGCCGGGATTCAATGCGCCGGATATGCGCCGCCATCGAGTCAAATTGATCAGCCAGCACCTGCTGATCCCCGTATGCCCACCAGAGCGACCACGGCACCCAGATAGCGGCATCACTCCAAATCGCCGTGGCATCGGGAATCGGCCAGTTCTTAGGCCGCTCGACATACTTCAAAATGTCCGGCACGACGGGGGGCACGCGGCCGTCTGCGGCCTGCTGTTCAGCAGCCAGATCCTGGAGCCAGTCGCGAAGGAAATCGTCCACATCGAAAAGACAAGTGGCGGCGGGCGTAAACACCGCGATGTCACCCGTCCAGCCGAGGCGCTCGTCTCGCTGTGGACAATCGGTGGGCACATCGAGGAAATTGCCGCGAAGTCCCCAGACGACGTTTCGATGCAGCTGATTGAGCAACTCGTTGGAGCACTCGAACTCGCCGGTGCGTTGCAGCTCGGAGTGGACCACGATGGCAGTTAGCGCGTCATCGGTCAGCTCGCCAGGCCAGCCATCCACCTCGACGTAGCGGAACCCATGGAAGGTAAATGTTGGCTCGAATACGTCGCTGCCGCCGCTGAGAATAAAGCGGTCGGTGGCCTTGGCGCTACGCAGCGGCCGCGTACCCAGTTCGTCGTTCTCAAGCACCTCGGCGTGGCGCAGTGTGATCGCGGTACCGGCCGGGCCCTGGACGCGGACCCTCAGCCACCCCACCAGGTTCTGCCCGAAATCGACCAAGGTCTTACCTGCTGGGGAGGTCCAGATCTTGATCGGTGGGAGCTCTTCCTGTCGTCGGACCGGGGGACCGATGTACGGAGTTAGTGTGCTGAAGTTCAGTTCGGCCTCGTGGACGCCGGTCCAAGACTCATCGGAGAAGCCGAGCTCCAACCAGGCGTCCGATATGCGGCGCGCATCGATTGCCTGACCGTCGTAGAGATCGTTGAACAGCACTGCAGAGGGTCCAGCCGTCCAGCTCTCGTCGGTGCCGACGGTCTGGACATAGCCGTCGGCAAACTCGATCTCGAGTTGTGCCAGCGCTGCCAGCTCTTTGCCGTAGAGCGCCTTGCCGCCGCTCCAACCAAGCCGCCCGCGAAACCAACCATTGCCTAGCGCAATCCCGAGCACTGACCTGGCCTGGATGAGCGACGTCACGTCGTAGCTGCAGTAA
>DATFBI010000248.1:0-4664 GCA_035253925.1 Propionibacteriaceae bacterium | reverse complement strand
AGGGTCGCCATGACTCGCTTGCTGACCTCCTCCGATACCGAGATATTGTCGAGACCCAGTTTCAGGAAGATGCTGGTGATGTGCTTCTCGACCGCACGTTTGGAAAGCACGAACCTATCCGCGATCGCGAAGTTGCTCTTGCCCTCGGCGACCGCAGCCAAGAGCTCGAGTTCTCGGGGCGTCAGCTTTGCGAGCGGGGATTGCTGAGCCCTTGCTCTCGACCGCACGAGTATCTCGACGACCTTGCCATCGATCACTGAGCCCCCTTCTGCCACGGCTAGGATCGCCGACACCAACTCGTCACGGTTGTGGACGCGTTCCTTCAGCAGGTAGGCGCGCCCCTCAGAACCCACGTCGAACAGCCTCAGCACGTAGCCCGGGTCTGCATACTGACTAAGTACGACGACTCCGATCTGCGGGCGCGTCTGACGCAATTTCGCGGCGACCCTTATCCCCTCGTCGGATCCCGAGGGAGGCATCCGGATATCGGTGAGTACTACCTCAGGCGCCAGACGGTACACCGCGTCAAGGAGCGAGTCTGTGTCCTGGCAGGAGGCGACGATCTCCACCTCTGAGGCAGACGCCAGGATCTGCGCGATCCCCTCGCGCACGATGTACTGGTCGTCGGCGAGCACCACACGAACCGGCCCCGTTGTCATGGTCGGGAGGTGGCTTTCATTTCTATCCTGCCGTCATCGCCGGCACCTCCCGGCACGTCCGATCCCTCCACTGAATCGTACTTCGAGCGTGCGGGCCGACAGTGGCCGCGCCCGAGCCAACTTATCGGTCGGTCGGCCGCGCGAAAGCACGCCACATCGGGGCTCGCAGAAGCATCGGCTCGCATCACTGCTCCGCAGGGTGTGGCGTGCACGACACGAAGACACGGGTCCGCCCCCTTGTCCGGTTGGCGGCCCGAGGAGGACGTTAGGCCATACAGGCCTTGCCTTGTGGAAGGCGGGTTTCCTGCAGCCGCCAAAGGAGAATGTTCATGAAGAAGGTGGTTCCTCTTGTTGTCGCCTCACTCGCCGTGACGCTGGCCGCCTGCACAGCCGGCGATAGTTCGCCGTCTCCCGCTAGTTCGCCGACGCCTGCGAGTTCGCCGTCTCCCGCTAGTTCACCGTCTCCTAATCTGAGTAATACGGTGATGTATTTGAATCAGAGTCCTGTGGACGGGTTCGCACCGCCAGCGGCGAACGCGCCCAAGGGTCTGGTCAACCGGTACAACTGGCTCCACCTGCAGTGGAATAGCCGCGACCTCAGCAAGGCAACTGCGCTGCTGGCGCCAAAGATCTCCTACACAGACCACGCCTCCGGCAAATCCTATGAGACGCCACAGCAGTGGGAGAGCGGCGCGGACGGCATTTTCTCAGCTTCCAGCAACGCTAAATTGATCAACCGTCGCTACTGGCTGAGCGGCAAGCACACGATCAGCCAGTTCCAGGTGCAAGGCACCAACAACAAGCCCTATCAGGGCCACGAGGCCACGAACAAGGAATTCACCATCGACGCCGCCGAGATCATCGAGTGGAACAGCTCCGGACAGGTCATCGGCGGAGACCTGTACTACGACCGGGTCGGCGTATTGCTCCAACTCGGCACCATCGAGCCGCCGCCCAAACAACCGCCAGCCGAGAAGAACACCTCCGGGAAGGACCCGTCAGCTCCGCCGCCGCCGTCCGGGCTGTCGACCATGCCTCCGGCGACCATCGTCGAACGTGACCGCTGGGGCCACGACTGGTGGAACGCCCGAGATCTGAACCCCTTCCTTCCGCTCTTCAACCCGGTGTTCTACTACGTCGATCACCCGGTCGGAAAGATCGTCTCGACCGTGCCTGAGATGAACGAGTTCGCGAGCCACTTCTGGGACATGACCAGCGACGCCCAGCTGATCGATCGCAGGTACTATCAGGCGGGCAACCTGACCCTGGTCACCTTCACCGTGGCAGGCACGCACGACCGCGGCGAGAAGGCGACCAACAAGAAGTTCTCGATAGAGGGCACCGAGTTCATCTTCTGGTCCAGTGAGGGCACGGGAGTCGGCGGCGACATGTACTTCGACCGGCTGACAGCACTGAACCAGCTCGGTTTCGTGCCCGAAGGGTTCGCCATCTGAGGTAGACCCCCCGGTGCTGCCTCGCTCAACGTTCTGGCCCGCGCACTCGCCCCGGCGAGGCGGAGAGGGACGCCGACGGAACCTCCGGCCAGCACATGGCAGCTAAAAGCGGGGGCCGTACAGCCGAGAAGTAGAGCAACCCCTAGCAACCGACCACGGAGCAATGCTTGAAATCCACAGATTTCAAGCATTGCTCCCACGCTGATGGTGCCCGCCAGTCGCAGGGCGGCATTCCGGAAGGACTGCAACTTGATATTGGGCAAGGCGCACGAAGATCACCGTAGTAGTGAACACCCCGCCGTTAGCGTTACCTCATGACTGATGGCTCGGGCCCATGGTCTGTCGCGGCACGCGAGCGCCGACGCCGGGCTCGCAAGGTCCTGCTCACTCTTCTTCGAGCATTAGCATCCACGATCGGCCTGGTGGTGATCTATTACCTGCTGCCGCTGGACCCGGCCTCTGTCCGGACTGCCTTAGCCATTCTGGCGGTCGGCCTCCTGGCGCTTGTCGGCCTTGTTGCGTTTCAGGTCCGTTCGATCATCAACGCGACATCTCCGGCGCTGCGGGCCGTCGGTGCCCTTGCTACCAGCGCTCCGCTGTTTCTGCTGCTGTTCGCTGGCACGTATTTCGTCGCAAGTGGGATTTCTGCCAGCAACTTCAACCAGCCGATGACGCGTACTGACGCGCTGTACTTCACGGTCACGATATTTGCGACGGTCGGATTCGGCGACATTGTCGCCACGTCGGAAGGGGCGCGCGTGCTGGTCATGGGCCAGATGATCGTCGACGTCATCATCGTTGGGATCGGTGCCAAGATCATTGTGGACGCTGTGCAGCAAGGACGTGAGAAGCAGTTAAGCGGGGCGGGCGAAAGCCAAGATCAAGATTCACTGTGATCTTGGGGCAGGAGGCAGTGGCTCTGGCGTCTTCGGACCGGGAGCCGGCAGCACGTTTATGATCACAAAAGCCACGCCACTCGACGACCCCGGTTCCAGCCTGCAGCTCGGTCCAGGTCGCCGGCAGCAGCTTGCCTGTGCGGATGAAAGAAGGGCACGCCAGACCAGCGCCAATTCTCGGATCTCCACCGAACGGCCTCTCAACCACTACACGAGCTGTCTTGTCAGGCCCGCCTCGGCCAGCTCCTTCACACTTGTCTCGAACAGGTAAGGCGGAATCTCCAGGTAGAAGCCCGGATGCTCGGCGACCTTGATCCCATCGCCGACCGCCGATAGGTGAAGTCGCCCTGACATATGGCAGGCGCGTGGCGAATTGGTCGTAGACCTCAGGATCGAGCTATTCGTCAGTGCCTCGGATCGACTCTCGCGCCCGCTGGACCAGCTGGTCGACACCCCAATCGTCGACCGCCACACCGACGAAACCCTGCGCCTCGAGCCGGCATAACGACCGGAAGGTCAATACCTTGGCCAGATCCCCGGTGATTCCAAAAGACCACAATGACATCGGCCTGCCGCTTATCCTGGCCCACAGTCGTCATCATTGCTTCGACTCCTTCGGGATGGCACGCGCGAAGAAGAGTCCGGAGAGCGCGACCAGTGCCACGGCGAGGGCGGTGTGGAGTCCGTCAACTCGTGCCTGGTCGTTGGCTTCGAGGGCCTCCGTCGCGACATCAGGTGACACGCCGGCGTTATCGAGGGCGGCTTTAGGTCGGCGTCGGACATGAACGGTATGCCCACTCGCAAGCTGAACATTGGCCTGCTCCTTGACCGAGGAGGGAATGTTCGGGTCTTCGGTAACGCTGGTTAGAAACGACGTGGTTAGTGCGGCGATCAAAATTGAGCCCGGCAATGGCAGTACCCATGGCTGCGCCGAGATTGCTTGCTGTGTTCTGGAGGCCACCGACTTCCCCGCTCTGTCTTTCCGGGACGGCCGATACCGTGACCGCACCCAGCTGTGAGGCGAGCGCACCAATGCCAAGGCCAATCAATAGCAAGGGAACTGTGACTATTGTGGCCTCTGCATACTGGTCGAGAGCGACAATCAAGACCGCAATGCCTGCGACCATCAGCAGCAAGCCCAGGCGGACCACCCGTTGCGGTGAGGCCTTTGGAAAAAATCTAGGGATGCCGACCGCGCCAGCCACGAGTCCGAACGATAAGGGCAAGATCCGGATACCTGTTTCCAACGCCGATAGACCCAGCGCCACTGATAGGAAGAGCGGGATTGTAAAGAACACGCCAGCCTGAACGAGGTATTGCACAAAGAAAACTGTCAACCCCGCCGTCATATCGCGGTAATGGAAGAGCGACAGCTGGATGAGTGGCTCGCGTCCGCGTGTGATCAATCGCGTCTCCCAATCGATGAAGGCCAGGATTGTCAGTCCGCCCAATATGATCAGCCAGACTGTGAGCGAGACACCGTTCAGGGAGGGCGCATCAGGCTTTGGAATTACCCAGCCCCACTCTGAGGTTCGAAGCACGCCGTACACCGCAAGACCCAATCCGATGGCGAGGAGGGTCGCGCCGATCACGTCAAGTAGGACCCGCTCCGGGACGAGGTGGTTCTTCCATACGACGAGCAAGCAGGAGAATAA
>DATFBI010000247.1:0-2951 GCA_035253925.1 Propionibacteriaceae bacterium | reverse complement strand
GCACGGCAGTCGATCCGTTGTGAGAGCCATGATCGGTCCTGGCAGATGGGATTCGCATAATCTTCGCCGCCTCCTCGCGCTAGGTTAGTCAGCCATCGCTTGACCATCCCAGAGGATGGTGAGAGGATGGTAGCAAGATGGCAGAGGCAGAGAAGACAGAGAAAATCACCCTCAATTTGAGCCTGGTGGATCTTGGCCAGATCGACCTGCTCGTGCAAGAGGGGTTCTACACAAATAGAACCGACTTTCTTCGCACAGCTGTGCGCGCTCAGCTCGCCCTCCATGCAGAAGCCCTGCACCGAACTGTCGAGCGTAAGACGATGGTGCTGGGCTTGGAAAACTACACACGTCAGCAGCTCGAAGAGGTTCGCGCTGCCGGCCGTCGGCTGCAGATCCGTGTTCTGGGTCTGGCGACGATTGCCGATGACGTGACCCCGGAGCTGGCGCTCGCGACGATCGAATCGGTTGAGGTCTTGGGCGCGTTCCGTGCAAGTCCCGCAGTGAAGGCTGCATTACGGCCTCGCACTCGATAACCCGCAGAGGAGCAACACCACATGATAGGTCTCGATCAAGACCAAATGGCTCGAGCGCTCAACCTCACCAGAGCTGGGCGACTTGCCGAGGCGACTGACCTTATTCAGCGAACGCTCGGGTCGGCTCCGACGCCGTCTCCAGGTTCAACCGCGACAGCATCCCCGCTTCCCAAGTTGGCTTCGGCACCTCAGCTCGTCCTACCGAACTCGTCGGGCCGAGTCCCAGCGCAGAACCTCGGGATACTCAGGAATCAAGAACCGCCCGCAGCCAGCGTTGGCAAGGGCGTGCTGCTTGACAGGACTTATGCCAACCGTTCGGGCGCCAGGCGATACAAGGTCTACCTGCCTCCTGATTTCCCCAGCCAAGGTGCCCCGGTCATCGTCATGCTCCATGGTGGAACTCAGGCGGTGCTGGACTACGCGGCCGGGACAGGCATGAATCTGCTGGCTGACCTACATCACTTCCTCGTCGTTTATCCCGAGCAGGATGCCCGGGCAAATCCCATGCGGTACTGGAACTGGTTCCGCCCGGAGGACCAGCAGACCGGCGTAGGTGAACCCGCCCTGATTGCAGGCATCACAGAGCAGGTCATTACTGACTATGACGCCGATCCGGAAAGAGTGTTCATTGTCGGCTTTTCCGCGGGCGGCGCGATGGCGACTGTCATGGCCGCTACGTATCCGGAGTTGTACGCTGCCGCGGGCGTACATTCCGGATTGCCCTACGGTGCTGCGCACGACGTTCCATCCGCATTCGCGCTGATGCGAGGAGGGAGTCTGCCGACCCGTCATGACTTGGCGTTAAGGATCCCCCTTATTACCTTCCACGGTGATCATGACGAGATCGTCAACGTGGTCAATGCGAGCCACATCCGTCAGCAACGGCTTGGCGTTCACCAAGCGCTCACGGCGACTGACGGCCAGAGGGTGACGCAAGGGCAGGTGCCCAGTGGTCGTGCTTATACGCGGACGACCTACACGGACGAGGCCAATGTGCTCCTGGAGCAATGGATTGTCCACGGAGCCGGACATGCCTGGTCCGGCGGTACCCCAGGCTGCTCCTACACCGATCCACGCGGCCCGGACGCTAGCGCTGAAATGGTGCGTTTCTTCTCAGAACGTCGACGATGACATGATCAACATCGCTGGGGGCGTGGTTGACTACCGGCTGGAGCGTCGCGGGGAACTGCAATCACGGCATTTCTCACCCGTGAGGCGTTTATATGTGTCGAGGAATGATCTGCCCGTTCGTCAATAGGCTGAGAGAGCGGAGTGGACCGCTCGGAGCGCAAGGAGGGCGCATGAAGTACCTGCTGCTGATCTACAACGACGAAGCAGCCGCGGCGGAGGCAATGGCCAACGCCACACCCGAGGAACTCGAGGCGCAGATACAGCCGTGGTACGACTACGGCAACTGGCTCACCGAGAAAGGCTGGTACATCGCCGGCGATGCGTTGCAGCCAACCTCGACAGCAACGACGGTCCGGGCTGCCGACGGCGGGCCGGTGGTGACCGACGGGCCTTTCGCGGAGACCAAGGAACAGCTCGGTGGCTACTACCTGCTCGACGTAAACAACCTTGACGAGGCGATTGAAGCCGGAACTCGCTGTCCCGGCGCCATGTACGGCACCGTCGAGCTGCGTCCAATCCAGGAGTTCCCGGACCAACCGCAGGGCTGATACCAACGGCCGAAACCCGTGACGACCTCGACCTCCTGTTCCGCCGAGAGGCGGGACGGGCGGTCGCAGCCCTGATTCGAGCAACCGGCAGCTTCGACCTGGCTGAAGAGGCCGTCCAGGAAGCATTCGTTCAAGCTCTCCGTACTTGGCCGACACGGGGCGTTCCGGACAACCCAGCAGGATGGATTGTCCTCACTGCCCGCAATAAGGCGATCGATCGCCTGCGACGGGAACGCATCGGCGCTCACAAAGCTGAAGAAGCTGCGGAGCTGAGCGCGCTCGAGGGCTTGGGAGACGACGTCGAGCGGATCCCTGACGAGCGCCTCCGGCTGATCTTCACCTGTTGCCATCCTGCGCTGCCGATGGAAGCTCGGGTAGCGCTCACGCTTCGCACCGTCGGAGGACTATCATCGCGCGAGATCGCTCGAGCCTTTTTGATTACCGAGCCAACCGTGCAACAGCGTCTGGTCCGCGCCAAGCGGAAGATCAAAGACGCCGGCATCCCGTACCGAGTCCCGCCTCCGGAGCTCTTGGCAGAACGCCTGAGTGGCGTACTTGCGGTTCTGTACCTGATATTCAACGAGGGATACACCTCAACCGACCGGGAGTTACTACGCGCCGAGCTTTGTGAAGAGGCAATCTGGCTGGTACGCGTCGTCGACCGACTCATGCCAGACATACCCGAGACCATGGGCTTGCTCGCGCTGATGCTGCTACAGCATTCCCGACGCAATGCGCG
>DATFBI010000246.1:0-8683 GCA_035253925.1 Propionibacteriaceae bacterium | reverse complement strand
CACGCCGCCGCCGACGGAGACGCACTGATCGCACCCAGCGTGACTGTCCGACTGCTCGCAGCATTCGCCCACGCACAGACCTCACCACCGAGGCAGCCGATAGAACCGCTCACCGCCCGCGAGGAGGAAGTCCTCGTGCCTGTAGCCCAAGGCCGCACCAACAACGAGATCGCCAGCGAGCTCTACATCACCCCAAGCACCGTCAAAGCCCACCTCGCCAGCCTCATGCGAAAACTCAGCGCCCGAAACCGCGTCGAAGTCGCCATGTGGGCCCACGAGACCGGCCGCATCTGACGCCGCAAAGGCCCCCGCCCCCGACTGCCGTGACCTACCTCAAGTCCGAAGAGCCTTGCCGGCCGAGCATCCCTAAGCATTTAAGCGGAGATCGCGTGGTTGGAAGAAGCCGGCGAATACGACATCACGATAGAGCAGGGCTCCGGCTTCTCGCTGCCTTTGACATATGAGGCTCCCGAAGGTTCGTTTGTTGACTTCACTGGCAGCACAGGCCGTCTGCATGTCCGGTCCAAATATGGCGCGACCGACAAGCTCATTGAGCTCACAACCGAGAACGGCGGCATTGAGCTGGGCGACGATGGCTCAATCCTGCTCAGCATGTCCGCGGATGACACCGCCGACTTGAAGTTCGATCGCGGTGTTTACGACCTAGAGATCGTCCCGCCAAATGGGGAATCTTACAAGATCATTCGCGGCAACGTCTTCCTCAACCGTGAGGTAACACAGTGAGGAACAAGGTTGTTGTCGAAGAAAGCGTTGTCCGCGTCATCACGGTCGGCATTCAGGGGCCACCAGGAACGCCCGGCGCCGGCGGAGCTTCGACGGACGCAATTACGACTGCCGAGCCGCGACTGAAGGTCTCGCTGTCAGGCCATGAGGCGGCGCGACGTCAACGAACCGGTGCCACCACTATCTCTCGACCTTCCTGAGCCACCCAGCGCCAGTTCGATGTTCCGATGTATTGGCAACCGCGGCGTTGGACAGCAGTCAGCTATGCCTTCAGCGCCGTTTTACGATGGCGATGCGAATGTCGATGTCACGAGAACGGGGGTCTTATGACGTCCTGTCCGCAGCCGAGGTGTACCGGGACGATCCTTGACGGTTATTGCGACGTGTGCGGAAGTCCCGCTGGGGCAGCCCCGTTCGTTTCGGCGGAGGTTGTGGCTTCGGCGGCGTCACCTGCCCTTGTCGCCCCGCTTGGTGTGTGTCCGCAGCCAGGCTGTGCTGGCGCAATCGTTGACGGTTATTGCGACGTGTGCGGAAGTCCCGCTGGGGCAGCCCCGTTCGTTTCGTCCGAGGCAGCGGCATCAGCCGGCCCTGCCGACGACCCCGGCCTAGCAGCAGTACCGGCCCCGACACCCGCTCCTACCTTTGCTGAGGAGGAAATACCGACCCAGCGGATCCCTCGGGTGACGATGCCGGAACAGTTATCCACACAAGAGATGGCCGATCCAGCCCCTGCAGATCCCCGAGCTGTCGCCGCCCAGAAGATTGGAGGAAAGAAGGAGTTTGCCGAGGGCGAGACCGACGGCGCCCAGCACTATCGGAGGCGAGTCGAAGAAGCCCAGCTGCCCGACGACATACGTAAGGCGGCGCTGAGCGAAATTGGCAAGCTTGAAGCAACCAGTGACCAGAGCCCTCAGTCCGGCGACATCAGGATCTGGCTCGACACGATTCTCGAGCTGCCCTGGAGCACCAAGACAACGGACTGGATTGACCTTCAGGGGTCACACGACGTTGAGGTGACACTGCGGAAGTTGATGGAGCCGGCGGTTGCCGATATGGAGGAGGCCGATACCGGGGAGGTTGGATCAGCCGTTGCCGATACCGCGAAGGCGGATACTGCACCTGCCGCGCGAGACGATGGCGACACAGTAGAGCGGCTTACAGTCCTGGGAGTACCTAGCGAAGGTCGGCATCCAGATCCCCCATTCGCGGAGCAGCAGGAGTTTGAACCGGCGGCCGTCGAGACTGAGGAGTCCGCTGGTGCGGAGGTTGAGCCGGCGGTTGCCGATATCGGGGAGTTTGGCTCAGCGGTTGCTGATATCGCGAAGGCGGATCCAGCGCCTGCCGCGCGAGACGATGACGACACAGTAGAGCTGCTTGCAGTCCCGGTTGTACCTAGCGAAGGTCGGCATCCAGATCCCCCATTCGCGGTGCAGCAGGAGGTTGAGCCGGCGGCTGTTGAGATTGAGGAGTCCGCTAGCGCCCAGGTTGGACCGGTGGCTGTCGAGGCGGAGAGCGATTCCGCGGCGGAGGGCGATACCGCGGAGGTCGAGCCGGTGGCTGTCGACGTCGAGGAGGCAAACAGAACACTTGCCAGCCCACATGACGACGACACAGAAGAAATGTCGGTACTTCCTGCGGCAGTTAGCGGAGGTCGGCACTCAGGTCCTGAGAAAGCCGAACAGCAAGCCGAACAGCGGGTCGATGAACCTGTGCTGGTTCGGGCTCCTGCCGAGAAAAGGCGTTTCGGATCTTTGGTGCTGCTAGCCGCCGCCTTGGCGGCGCTGCTTATCGGTGCGTTGTTATTTGGTGCCACCAGAGATGGCAGCGTGATGGCACGATCGGTCCCTACCGGTCCGGCGACCGCAACTTCGACGCTGCGGACACCGACGAGTGAGCCGTCAGATGAATCGACGGACACCGGGGGAGAAGCGTCGAGCATTCAGCTGGAGGACGTGGCCGCCTCCGCCAGGCCCTTCCAAACAGTTCGGATTGAAGGTGCCTACCGCGGTGGAGCAGACACCTTTTTGCAGGTGCAGCGCGAGGAGGGCGACAAGTGGGTGGACTTCCCGTTGCCGACCAGAACCGACGAGTCAGGCCAGTTCATCACATATGTCGAGTTTGGGCAGGCGGGTCGTTATCGGCTTCGACTGCGAGACCCCGACTCCGGCGTAACGTCGACAGCCTTAGTGCTGGTGGTTAGTGGTTGACGCCAGGCCAACTGATGCTTGTCGCCGATGGACGGAACTCAGCAAGGGCGCAAGTCCCGCGTGGTATACAAGTGGGCGGCACTGACGGATCGAGAAGTGCGGATCGAGAAGTGCTTCGGTGTCCAGGGAGATCGGCCGCCGAGATCGGGGGTCGACTGGTTGGACACTACAAGGTGACCCCAAATCTGAGGTAGAGAACACATGATCAAGTTGCGCGACTCAGTCGTACTGGCAGCGGCCGCGGCCATGCTGTGCCTACCGACCAGCGCTGCGGCCGACACGACTGTGAAGGCAAAGCTGGTAGAGCAAAATGGCAGCGGCGTGAGCGGCACAGCCACGCTGACCGCGCTTGACAATGGTGGCCTAAAGGTGGTCATCCGTTCGCAGGGCTTGGTGCCGGGCCAGCCCCACGCCCAGCACATCCACGGTGAAGCGGGCGGTAAGCACTTCGCGTGCCCCACTCTGGAGAAGAACGACAGCGATGGTGACGGAGTCCTCACCAATGAGGAGGCGACCGGGGAGTACGGTGCCGTCTTTTTGGCGTTGACAACCAAGGGTGGTGCGACGCCGCAGGACGGACTCGACGCCAAGCGGATGCCAGCCGCCGACTCAGAGGGCCGGCTCAACTACGAACGGACCTTCAGCGCCGAGCAGATTCCGGAAGGCCTGCTGGAGCATCTTTCCTCATTGCATGTGGTGCAGCACGGCATCGACGTCAACAACAACGATAAGTACGACGTGGACGCCCTCGGCGTCTCAACATTTGCCGAGAACCTAGGAGCTTCCGGTGTACCGGAGGAGGCAACCAACCCGGCTAGCTGCGGCATCGTCGAGGGTGCCGGAATGGCGGGACGGCCACGCGGCGGGGTCGAGACCGGCGGCTGAGGTAAATGCACCTCTCGCCGTAGCAGGCGCTGCTGCACTGCTGTTGGCTGCGGGCTTTGGTGTTTCTGCTGCGACCCGTTCGCGCCGGCTACGCAGTGCAGACGACGGACAAACGCCCGCCTAGCTGAACCCGCTTCCCGGGCCGCCTGAAGGTTCATTTCCTTGGATTTGCCAAGTGGCCTCGGGAGCACAAAGAATACAAGAATCACGGCATACGCCGTCCATTCGGCTCGGATAATTCGACTGGCAAGTCCCATCCGAAGATTCCTTCTGCCGCCGCCGAAGTTGAATGTCACAGTGCCGCCGTCGGCAAACGCTCCTCCCTTAGAGACCAATGCATTAACCGGTCCCAGGTGTGATTCCGCCATCTCGCGTGCTGAAAAGATCCAGTAGCGATAGTTGTCGAAACCACGTTTCGAAAGCAGAGCCCACACCAGGCAAAGAATGAGTCCCGTAATTGGAAGCCCTCTGACAAAGGCTGTCGGAAGGGTCTCCGCTGTGAAAGAGAAGCCGTACGCAGCGAGAATGATGCTATTCGCCACGAGGAAGGCCTCGAACTTGGACCAGATCAGATTCCTTCATACATCCGCAAATTGATGGATGCCTGGTAGCCAATTTGAGCAGAATCTGATTCCACCAGACCCGACATGTTTCCTCCTATGTTTCATGTTTAGGGTCGTCGATGTTAAGTTCCGTGAGCCCAAGGCTTGATCATTTCAGGCCAATGCGCTTTGCTGAAAGCGTGAGCGAAGCGAATCTGTTGGATGCAGGTTGAGGCGAGTGCCTTCTACGCAGAGCCTCTGTGTCGGTTCCTCCCCATCCGCTGCGTCGACCTTGGGGATCTGTGAGGTCGCGGATCTTGTGGAGTTGCTGCTGCGTCCATGGGGGACCCGGAATCAGCCCGAGCGAGAGCCAACGCCGCAAGACAGGCGGGGACACATTGCACACGGCAGCCGCCTGGCGAAGGGAGGCGACCTTCTCCGGTTGACTCACCGCACGAAGGCTAGCGGGCTGGTAAGCAAGTAATGGCCTAGGTCCGGACGCCCCGCTTTCCGCGCGGCCAGAGTCACCGATTGCACAGAACGACGCTACCTACGCCTGGATCCGAGCGAGCGCTAAGAGATTACCGTTGCAAGGACCCGGCCCACTTTTCGGGATCATCGGTGGTGACCTGATTGACGTGTCAGAGCCATTGCGCTTCTATTCGATGATGTCCCGGCGAAACCACGAGAGAGGACGCCCACCTGCCGGGGCAAGGGGGGCCGCTCCATGTTGCCGAACTGCCTTCTGAGTTTATCGCCCCAATTGGCCAGCCGCGGCTCATCAGCATGTTTCTCCCGATATCGGTTCGCCCACTGGGCGAACTCGCTTAGCGCTCGCCGGTCTCTTTCCTGTTCGTGCTTAACTGTGTGGAGGGCCAGGTCCCACCAGCAGGCTTGACGGCCGATAAGGGTTACAACCGCCAGGTCGTCGAGGGACCGTTGCCGCTGGGCGTTCCAGACTCGTTCAAAGAAGCGAATGACGAGTATCCAGTCATTTTCCGGTTTATGTGCCTCGTCACCTATTTAGCTTGATAATCTTCCTCCTTTGCAAACCTCTGTGAAATGGATCTCCCGATGGAATGGGCGGTCTTCACACCATTGGCTTAAGATCACGCGAACGAGTCGTCGCCGCGCCTCTCCAATGTCGCCCTGTTGAGACGATGAAGAAGACACAACCCGGAGCATAGGGCCACGACCGGCTCGGAGGTCCTACAGCGTCGAACTGGGCAGGCCATGTTCGAGCATTCACTTGTCGCCGGCTCGACCACTGTTCGTCGGTCTTGATGAGCCCCCAGACCTGGTTGGGCGTCAAGCCGAGGTAACGGAGCGACGGAATGGCTTCCTGGCGCAGATCGCATGTAGTAGCTAGCTGCCGCCGTACGTCACCGGGAAGCCGCTCTTGCGCCCGCACCCTCCACGCGTCCTAGCGGCGTCAGCCTGAACTTGCGAGGGGCGTCCACGTGCTGTGAGCCGCCTGAGAACCTCGACACGACTTACCGCGATGGGTTTCGCGGTCGGCGTTTAATCGCCAGTACAGCGCTATCTGCTCAAAGCGGCGAAACATGTATACGAGGCATGGCGTCCGCGGTGCCTCACTGCCGAGGCCAATGGCAAGCAGATAAGCGCGTTCTGTCAGAGCTTCCTATTGACATGTCGGGCGAGAGACTCGCTACCGTCAACTGATAGGGTGGTGCGCAGCCTCCAGCGCCTGGTTCCTTGATAAACATCTAGCTACTAAGGTGCAGGGCGGTTCTGATGCCGCATCGGGTGATCAACAACATCCTTGGGAAACATTGGGCCACGCTTTAAAGCAGCTTGTCCCGAACCAGGCGCTATATATCCAAGCGGGCGACTATAAGGGAGGTGTGGAGAGCCTAGTCGACGGGCCGATTTGGATAATTGGGGAGCCCGGAGTCCGAACAATTGATGCGCCGCCACCGCCGCCAGGCTTAAAACGCCCTTCCTGGCTATTGAGATTGAAGAACCGGTCCTGGGTGGTGCAGAACCTGGAATTTGTTTCGACTATCGACCTTGTGCAGCCCCTGCTGCTCCAGAATGCCAATGACATACTCGTGACCGGTGTACACATTACTGAGTTCCATGCGGGTGCTGGCATCAATTTTCGAAGCCAAAATGACTGTATGGTCACCAAGTCCTTTATCTCGGGCGGTAAAACTTATGTGAATGAAAACGGAGACCAAAGCGAGGCGGTTGGCGTGCTTGTAGGTTCCGGAAGCCACCGGGTAATGATCGACCAGTGTCATTCTTTCAACAATGAAAGCGACTCGATACAGATTCAGGACGAGGCCGACAATTACGATTTAAATGACCCACTGCGACCGACATCGGATTTACCGACCGACGTCATCGTGCAACGCTGTACCCTTTACGAGGCCAGTGGCGACGAGCCGGCCATTGGAGAAAATGCCGTAGATGTTAAAAGCTGTAAGCGAGTCCTGATAGCCGAAAACCAGATGTACGGTTTCCGCTCCCAGACTACACATCCGATGGACTCCAAATGGAGCGACGCCGTGGTCATACACTGCGACGCTGACCAGGTGATTGTTGAGAAGAATCGAATCCATGACTGTGGCCGCGGAGCGAGCGTAGGCGCAACGGGGATCGGCGCTGGTACACGCGGGGTGGGCAAGGTTATCTTCCGCTTCAACCAAATATATGAGATGAAATTGCAACCGGACCCGAACCCGATGAACCCGAACCAAGTGCTTGCTGGATCAGGAGGCGGCATTCGATGCAGTCCGGCCCGTCAAATTGAGATCTACCACAACACCTTCGATGCTTTCAATATCAGCAGATGGCCACGACGGGCGTAGCGATACGGCTTGGAGATGATGGCACGACCAGGAAAGGAGTGATACTGAACAACATTGTTTCCGAGGTCGGCATCGCCTTGACGGTCAACAGCGTCGAACATCTGGGATCGGAAGGAAACATTTATCATGCGGCCTCGGGCGCGTGGGGGGAGCCAATTGTCATCAATAATCAGGGGACCCCATTGGCATCTTGGCAGAATTCGGGAAATGAGTGCAATACGGTTGATACGAATCCCTTATTCTGGGACCCCGGCGCGCATGACTACCAGACCCAGCCGATACCGCCCGCGACCCAACCGAAATCGCCCGCAAGAGACACCGCTGTTCCCATAAGCGGGTCGGCACAGGTTGTATATGGTACTGGCCCGGACATCGGTGCGATAGAGACGCTATAACAGCGAACGCCTTGGCGTGGTGGACGGCGGCCCGTCTCACTAGCTTCTGGCGCGACGAAGATCGACAGCTCTGACCCATCGTTGGCGACCATCTGGACCGCATACCGGTGACGGAGCCACACATTGGCCGCATTGTTGCTGTGCTTCAAGCGTTTCTCTTTTCGTGGTCTCCTCCAGCGCTCCGACGGACGACCGGGTCCACGACCCAGGTGCCTTTGCCGCCAGCTGCCAGCTGTGTCCACCAGTCCTCGAACCAGTCCACGACTGGCTGCATGAAGTTCACGAGCGCGCCAAGGCTAGGGGTCGTCCTCACGCGACGAGGCGCGTCCCGTCGTTTGGCTTGCGGCAGTGACACCGGTGCGGAGCAGCCACGGCTATCCGGTCTGGCAGGACGTAGATCACTAGCTCTGATCCAGCGCTGCTTACCGTCCGCACCCGTATCCGACGGAGCCACTGCTGACGCTCTTTGACCTACCAATCAAGCTGACCCAGCTTTTGACCAGGTGGCCATCACCACTGGAGGGGTGGATCACAACGGCCATGAGTCAATGAGCAGTTACGTAACGCTCCGAGCCGTCTTTTGAGGATCAACTGAGGGGCCGCCCTGGGCAATGGCGGCTGCGCTGCGCTTCTTAGTCAAGAGGTTGAGGCTCGGGGCATCGAAGTTCCAGATGCCATGCCCGGGCCGTTGGAACAGGCAAACGACGAACGCTAGGAAGCGGGAGGGGAATGCCGTGGAATGTGGCCTGATCGTTATTCCGACAGTGGGCCAGCGTTATCCGGCGTCGGTGGTGTAGTGAAGCTGTTACTCTCCCGCGGCGGGAACGGCTGAACCGGACACTCTCCAGATCATCGGCGGTTTTGCGGCGATGGAATCGTTATTCTTCGCCTCGTCCGAGACCGGATTAACAACAGTTCTTCTCACCACGGATTCATCACTTAGATTTTCACTAAGCCGCGATTAGGGTGTGCGATTCCTAAATCACTTCACCGTCTGCGTTGATCGGACGGTCAAACTCAGGGGATTCTTAAAATGCGCGTTTCGCGGCCTTCTCGTCGCCTGTCTCTGGACGACC
>DATFBI010000245.1:0-8231 GCA_035253925.1 Propionibacteriaceae bacterium | reverse complement strand
CTGGGGAATCTGGATCAAATGGTCCATGAGTGCAAGGCCGTCGAAGCCGATCTCATCCGCCCGTAGTGCTAGCTCGCGGAGCCAGTTGCGTGGGTCTTCCTCGCCCCAAGGGAATCGCGATAGCTGCAGCACGACTCGCGGCCCAGCGGCCGGACGCTGTTCATGATCAGGAGTGATCTCCTCAGCTGGAGTCCGCGGGTAATCGTCTTGAACAATGATCAAGACCTGATCCCAACCCTCATCGTTGGCTGACTCCACAAGTTTGCTGATCCTGCGTAGCTGCTCGGTGAGAATGGGTGCCGGTACCGGCCGGTCGCGCAGCCGGTTACGCTCCCGACAGAGTGCGGCTGCGGTATCCATGATCACCAGGACAGCAGGCAGCCCGGCGCTGCGGGCCAGCCGCAGGTAATCCATGCGCCGCGTTGGATCCAGCCCCAGCGTGTCGATCACTGTGGTCAGCGAACGCTTGGTCCGCGCCGCCACAATCTGATCAAGCAGCGCGAACGCCTCCACCGATGCATCGAGATCGGACGGACCGCTACCGACTGCTGCCCGTAGCGCATCAGAACTGAAGACTTCGGCCGAACGGAATCGCGCCAAAGCCCAGGTCGACTTTCCCGATCCCGCAGCTCCGGCCAGCACCACCACGGCCGGGTCGGGGAGGCGAGTATCAGTCATACGCCGAAGTCTCGCAGCAGGCTGGGCGGCTGATGTGCCCGTTCGTATGCTCAACCCCGGTATGCACTAGTCACTGCACCTGGCCGCTGCTCTGCATAGGTTCCTTATGGTCTGCACAGGTTGGAACCATGCAGAGCGTCAGCGGCCCCCATGAGGCACGTGGAGGAGGCGGCGGCGTCGTCGCCGAACATCCTCAGGGAAGAATGACTCGCATGACCGATCCCAAGCCTGTCGAGTCGTGGCTGACCGACATGGACGGTGTTCTGGTGCATGAGGAGCAGGCGCTGCCCGGTGCATCGGAGTTCATTGCCGCGCTGCAAGAACATGGACGCCGCTTCCTGGTCCTGACCAACAATTCCATCTACACCCCTCGCGACCTGCGGGCCAGGCTCCGATTGAGTGGCATCGAGGTGCCTGAGGATGCGATCTGGACATCGGCGCTGGCCACCGCTCAGTTTCTTGCTGATCAAATACCTGGCGGCAGCGCGTTTGTGATCGGAGATGTGGGCCTTACCTCGGCGATGCATGACGTTGGTTTCGTCCTCACCGAACGTGACCCCGACTACGTCGTCCTTGGCGAGACCAAAACCCATTCCTTCGAAAACATCACTCGAGCAATCAGACTCATTGAGCGCGGCGCGCGTTTCATCGCTACCAATCCCGATCCGACGGGCCCGTCCGCCCAAGGGTCCGTACCTGCTTGTGGGTCCTTTGCTGCATTGATCACTCAGGCGACCGGCATCCGACCCTATTTCGTCGGCAAGCCCAATCCGCTCAATATGCGATCGGCACTGAATGCCATCGATGCGCACTCCGAGACCGCGGTTATGGTCGGCGATCGCATGGACACCGACATCGTCTCAGGCATGGAAGCAGGAATGCGCACCATCTTGGTGCTAACAGGCTCTACCAGGGCCGAGGACGTGGAACGCTTCCCCTACCGGCCAACCCGAGTGGCCAACTCCATCGCCGACGTCGTCGAACTGGTCGGCCAGCTTGCGCCAACAGCACCGGTCGGCTAGCGGACAATGCCATCCACGGTGGCCTGGAATCCCGGAATCTGGTACCTCAACGGCAGCGGTGTAGGCCAGTCTTGTGGTTTCCAGCCGACAGGTGGCCGGTCCGGCCGATAGAGCCAGACACCAACTTCGCGGACAGCCGGACCGCCCGACCGGAAGCTCGAGTTTGGTGCAGAGGTAACCGGAACCTTCGTAAAGGTAGTCAGGCCTGGAAATACGATGTCAACGGTCGAGGTGCCTGCCGGCAGTGGCGGCAAGTTGGTGATCACACGCATCTGTTCGCCGTCCTGGCGCAGAGTCTCAGCCCCCGACCTTAAGTCCGTGCAAAGGCATTCCAATGCCCCGAGGCCGGCAAGTTTCGTGGTGATCAGCCGTGCTCGCAACACGGGTCGGGCGGTGCCCACCTCGATCTGGGGTCCTCCCGCTGAGATCTGGTTGTGGGGCCGGGGCGGAGGTGCTGCGTCCGCTAGGGGCGGTATCAAGGCAGCCCCTAGACCGAGTCCGGGCTCAATCGAAAGAATCGTCCAGGCAATCGAGGTAAAGCTAGCGCTGGCATAAACGGCATTGACCGTAACGAGATAACGCTGGCGAGCCGGCCGGTAGCTGAACGGCCTGCTACTGGCGATCACTGGCGTCGGGGTTGCGGGCCGGGTGAGGTCGGTGGGGGAGGTTGCAAGGGGCAGCATGCCTTCTGGCGTGACCGGCACCCGCCAGAGAGGCGGCACGGTCGTCAGGTGCACGTCCACAGTACGGAGGCTGTCCGGTAGGGCCGGGAATGTGACCTGGAGCAGAGTGGTGTGCCCGATCCGCAGGATCCGTTGCGCGGGACCCACATGAGTGCATAAACACGGAGTACCCCATCCTTTAGCAGCCAGCGGCCGATAAACCCGTTCTCGCCTAACGTCCACAAGGACGATGTCTGGATATCCTTCACCCGGCCGGCTGAGGCCCAGGTTGATCGTTGGCGGCAGCGAATCATTGAGCCCGAGCCCTGGTCCATGAAGCGGGGTGACCGACCAGTCAAGCACCGTGCCACCTGGTACGCGCCGAAGCGCATGTACCGCAAGCCGCATAGTGATGTCGGGGCCATCGGCGGAGGTCCAGGTGGCCTCGCCGACTACAGGCAAGTTCGGGTTTGGCGAAGGAAGGCTCTCAGCGTTGGGAAGAGGACGGTTTGGGGGCGCGCTGCTCTGCCGTGTCTGTGACCGCCCGAACAAACCCGGTTCTACCGGATCGTACGAGCAACCGGCCGTGAGGCAACCAAGGACGGCAACCGCAGCCACCAGCCGGCGCATCATGCTCTTTGATGCTACGACGGGGCAGCGTGCGGAGCCCTCATGGCGCGGTTGGGCATGATCAACACCGCGATGGTCAGCAGCACGGCGACAACCCCAGCGGCAAGGAAGACCAGATGCAGAGCATGTTCCATAACAGCAGGCGGAATGGCGCTCGCCGTCGAGGAAATGTGCCCACCGATACGCTGGCTCAACGATGCGTTGGCGATCGCCCCGAAGACCGCAATGCCGAGGGCGCTGCCCATTGATCGGGCGAAGACGTTGGTACCAGTCACAACACCGCGGCGCTCCCACTCAACAGCAGATTGCGCGGCGATCAGGGTTGGGCTGGCGACCAGACCCAAACCCAACCCGATCACGAAACACGTAGCGGCTATCTGCCAGACGGAGCTGCGGGACGACAGCAGAGCGAGCATTGCTGCACCGATCATGATCACTACTGAGCCGATCAGCGCCGTACGGCGAAAGCCGATCTTGAGATAGATCCGCCCAGCTACGGAGGCCGCGAGCGGCCAGCCGAGAGTCAGAGCTGCGAGGGCGAAGCCGGCCACCAGCGCGGTCGTATGGAGCACGCTCTGGGCGTACAGCGGAACGAACGACGTCAGGCCAATCAGCATTACCCCGACCCCGAGACCCGCGAGATTAGTCGAGTTCAGCAGTCGGCTGCGAAAGACCCAGCCCGGAAGGATGGGCTCGGTCGCTCGTCGCTCCACGAAGGCAAAGATGATCAAGAATGACGCGCCGACGGTAAGAATCGTCATGCTTGGCAATGAATACCATCGCCATAAGATGCCGCCCTCGAGCAGGCCCAGGATGATCAGAGAGGAGCCCACGCCCAACAATGCTGCGCCGGCTAGGTCAATGCGGTGCTGCCTACGGACTACCTTCTCGTGGAATTTCCGGGCGAGCCACCACGCCGCCAGCGCACCTAGGGGGATGTTGACGAAGAAGATCCACCGCCAATTGAGAAAGTCGACGAAGACGCCACCGAGCGTTGGTCCGACGACCGACGAGAGCGCCCACACGCTGGCGACGTATCCCTGAACTCGAGCGCGTTCGGCAACGGAGTAGATGTCACCGATGATCGTCATCGATGTCGGCATCACCGCGCCGGCGCCAATGCCCTGCAGTGCACGGAATGCGATCAGGGCCGGCATGCTCCAGGCAATCCCGCACAAGATTGAGGCGAGAACAAAGAGGCCGATGCCGACAAGCATGATCGGTTTCCGGCCCATAAGGTCGGTGAACTTGGCGAAAATGGGCACCGAGACAGCCTGTGCTAGCAGAAAGATGGAGAACAGCCAGGGAAACTGTGCAAAGCCGCCAAGATCGTTGACGATCGAAGGAACAGCTGTGGCAAGGATTGTCGCATCGATCGCGATCAGGCCCACGCTCAACATGACCGAGAGCAGAATCGGGCCGCGTTCGGAGCGGAGGCCAACCGATGCGCGCGAGATCGTCTGCTGCTGGGTCGGGGCCATGCTCAAGGCAACCCACGATCCAGCCCGAGCATTCCCGACGCGATCCGGCATGCGGCCTTTCTCCCGCACAAGGCCAAGAATGACGACCCAATTAGGCGGTCCGGACGATTTTCGTGGACTTATGCGGAAGAAGGTCTGGCGGACGAGTAGCAAACCGCTCCCCGTGCACTTTCCGGCGGGACTGTTTGCACTCGCATAGGGAGAGTGCTAAAAAGGCATTAGCACTCTCCCTCCGAGAGTGCCACCTCTTTCGACCGGTGAGGCTCCCATGGGCCGTCCGTCGCGGGCACCGCTCGAAGAGCCGTCAATCACTCAGAGGACTGCGGAGAACATGCCCAAACTAATTCAGTTCAACACTGAAGCGCGGCGTGGCCTCGAGCGGGGGATGAATACCCTCGCCGACGCCGTCAAGGTGACCCTTGGACCCAAGGGCCGCAATGTCGTGCTGGAGAAGAAGTGGGGTGCCCCGACCATCACAAACGATGGTGTGAGCATCGCCAAGGAGATCGAGCTCGAGGACCCGTACGAGAAGATCGGCGCCGAGCTCGTCAAGGAAGTCGCTAAGAAGACCGATGATGTCGCCGGTGACGGCACCACGACAGCCACCGTGCTGGCGCAGGCGATGGTACGCGAGGGTCTGCGCAACGTCACCGCGGGCGCCAACCCGATGAGCCTGAAGAGGGGCATCGAGAAGGCCGTCGCTGCGGTTGTCGAGCAGCTGGCTGCCATTTCCAAGGATGTGGAGACCAAGGAGGAGATTGCTGCCACGGCCTCCATCTCCGCTGGTGACACGCAGGTCGGTGAGATCATCGCCGAGGCCATGGACAAGGTCGGCAAGGAAGGTGTCATTACGGTCGATGAGTCGAACACCTTCGGGCTGGAGCTCGAGCTCACCGAAGGCATGCGGTTCGACAAGGGCTACATCTCGCCCTACTTCGTCACCGACACCGAGCGCATGGAGACCGTGCTCGATGAGCCATACATCCTCATCGTCAACTCCAAGGTCTCCAGCCTGAAGGATCTGCTGCCGGTCTTGGAGAAGGTCATCCAGGCGGGTAAGCCGCTTCTGGTGATCGCGGAGGACGTCGATGGCGAGGCGCTTGCGGCCTTGATCGTCAACAAGATCCGCGGCACCTTCAGGTCCGCCGCCGTCAAGGCCCCCGGGTTCGGTGATCGCCGCAAGGCCATGCTGACCGACATGGCAATCTTGACCGGTGGCCAGGTGATCAGCGAGGAGGTCGGGCTAAAGCTCGACAGCGTGACGCTGGAACTGCTCGGACAGGCCCGTCAGGTGATTATCACCAAGGATGAGACGACGATCATCGAGGGTGCCGGTAGTTCTGGGCAAATCGCCGGTCGGGTGAATCAGATTCGCACTGAGATCGAGAACTCCGACTCCGACTACGACCGGGAGAAGCTCCAGGAGCGGCTGGCCAAGCTGGCTGGCGGCGTTGCCGTGATCAAGGTCGGTGCAGCCACCGAGGTGGAGCTGAAGGAGCGCAAGCACCGCATTGAGGATGCCGTCCGTAACGCCAAGGCAGCCGTCGAGGAGGGCATCGTCGCTGGCGGCGGTGTCGCACTCGTTCAGGCTGGGGCCAAGGCATTCAAGGACCTGCAGCTGGAGGGCGACGAGGTTGTAGGCGCCCAGATCGTGAAGGTTGCCCTTGATGCACCGCTGAAGCAGATCGCGATCAACGCCGGACTCGAGGGTGGAGTCGTTGCCGAGAAGGTGAAGGGCCTTCCGGCTGATCATGGTCTGAACGCTGCGACTGGTGAGTACGAGAATCTGCTCGACGCCGGCGTTCCGGACCCGACCAAGGTGACCCGTTCGGCGCTGCAGAATGCCGCCTCAATCGCAGGTCTGTTCCTGACCACTGAGGCAGTCATTGCTGATAAGCCGGAGAAGGCTCCGCCTACGCCGGGACCTGGTGGCGACGGCATGGGTGGCATGGACTTCTGACGAGGTCACAGCCAAATCAACGAGGGGCGGCGTCCGTAAGGACCCGCCCCTTCTGCTTCCTCGTCAGAAACCTACGTAAACCCAGATTGCATACGGTCTGCACACGTTGCAGCCTGTGCAGACCGTATGCAAGCTAGGTGAACGTAGGTTTCGTTTTAGCGTGAGCCACCGTGATTACCAGCCAGGCAGTCTGGTCAGGTTCTCGATGAAGAAGCGATAGTCCCGCAGTTGGTCTTCGTCCGGTAGTGGAGTCGGCCACTCAGCGGTCGTCCACCCGCGTGGCGGGTCGTCACTGTAGTAGGTCCAGGTGTCGCCGGCGTACGGCTTTGGTGGTCCAAGCTGCGGGGCTGAGTCCCCCGCTTCGACAGTCGGGATGTCGGACAGGGTGGCGACACCAGGCAAGATCACATCAACAGTTCGCGTTCCGGCCGGCAGGGCTGGATAGTTGCCTGCCACACTCGCCTGCCCGCCTTCGCGCCGCAGTGAGCCCGCCCATAAGCCCAGTGGGCTGCAGAGGCATTCGTACGCCTTCCGGCCGGCCACCCCAGTTGTCAGCCAGGACACCTTGAGTGGTTTGGCTGCCGGATCACCGTGCGGCCGGATCATCGGCCCGCTGACGACATCTGGGTTCAATACATCGACGCCGTCGGGCAGGACGCCGCCGATCGGTGATAGGGCTGGCTGCAGTATGAAGGTGGACTGATCAGTTGCTGACTTGATCGTTAGCTCCAATGAGGTGCGGCCCGGCGCTGTGACGACGCGCTCGACCGCGATGCTTTGTATCCGGCCCGGTTGTTGGCGATAGCGGACTATCAGCTGCCCTAACGGTGAGCGCACAGCTTGCGGAGGACGCGCTAAGTCTGTGGCATGCGACGCGGTCGGCACCTGGCCGATCGGGGTCACCGGGACATGCACAAATGGTGTCAAGTTGATCAAGTCAACATCGATGAAGTTGAGCGCAGCTGGTAGCGGCGGAAACGTCGCCTGCAGCATGCGGGTTTCACCGACCCGCAGGCCTTGCTGCGCCAACCACAGCGGTGTACACAGGCATCGATTGAACAACCGTCGAGATTGATGACTCAGCGTCCGATAGACCTTTCCGCTCTCCGGGTCCATCAGGAACATGTTGACGTCACCTTCGGAGGTACGGCTCAGGCCAAGGTCGACCCATGAGGGAAGGCGCTCCCCTGGTGCATAGTCAGGTGCACTTAGTGGAGTCACCGACCAGTCGACGACCGTGGCAGCCCGAAGCCGGCGTACTGCATGGATGGCGAAACGGGTGCTGATCTGTAATCCTTCGGCGGTCATCCACTCCGCCTCGGCCGCCACGGGCAGTTGTGGGTTGGTCGGTGCAGGGGGCGCCGATCTTTCTGTAGTTGGCGACTGCGATGCGTTATTGCGGAAGAGACCAGGCTCCTCTTTGGCATATGTGCAGCTCGTCGAAAGCACGCATGTTGCTGCGATAAGGGTGACCAGCCGCTTGATCGCAGCCACGTCACAATTCTACGGTCGAGGTTTCTGCCGTACCCGAGGAATATTGTGACGCCATGGCGCCCAGCCACCATCCAATCGACCCCACGGTCGGAACGCTGCAGGCGGTAGATCACCGTTGACGATCTACATCGACCCGCCGATATGGCCAGGCCACGGGCACCTCTGGTCGCACATGATCAGCGACTCGTCGTACCAGGAGCTGCATGACTTCGCGGCCCGGATCGGCATCCCGAGACGCGGGTTCGAGCGTGATCACTACGACGTTATTGCCGAACGCTACGGCGCCGCCTTGGCCGAAGGTGCC
>DATFBI010000244.1:0-5427 GCA_035253925.1 Propionibacteriaceae bacterium | reverse complement strand
CTCGCGCATCGCGCGCGGGAGATCCGACGTCGTCGTCACTCTTCGCGAACGATCTTGTTGGATTGCTGACTCCGCTCGCGGGCACGTTCGCTCATCGTTCCTCCGATCGTCGGGCGCGCGATTCCCGACGCTCGCAGCTCGGCAATTCTGGAGCTGCTCGCGCATCGCGCGCGGGAGATCCGACGTCGTCGTCACTCTTCGCGAACGATCTTGTTGGATTGCTGACCCCGCTCGCGGGCAGGTTCGCTCATCGTTCCTCCGATCGTCGGGCGCCAATTCGCCGACGCTCGCAGCTCTGCGGTTGCGTCCAGCCGCCGGTAACTCGGCTGCTCTCGGAAGAACGAGCGTCTACAGTGTCTGCGTGTCTCTGACGAGCCAAGTCCCCTCGCTGAAGGCGCTGCATGCCCTAAACCCGCTCCAACAGCCGACCTACTCCTCACCACACGAGGTCGCCGAGGTCGTCAGCAAGCTACGCACCCTTCCGCCGCTGGTATTCGCCGCAGAATGCGACAAGCTGCGCGACAAGATGGCCAGCGTGGCGTCCGGCGAGGCCTTCATGCTGCAGGGTGGTGATTGCGCCGAGACCTTCGGTGAGGTAACCGCGGCAAACATCCAGGGCAAGCTGCGGACGCTGCTTTCCATGGCTGTTGTGCTGACCTACGCGGCCCAGGTGCCGATCGTCAAGGTCGGACGAATGGCAGGTCAGTTCGCCAAACCGCGCAGTTCAGCCACCGAGACTCGAGAAGGTGTCACGCTTCCGGCATATCGCGGTGATGCGGTGAACGGCTTCGAATTCACGGCCGAAGCTCGTGAACCCGATCCGCAACGGTTGTTGGAGGTCTACCACTCATCGGCGGCTACGTTGAACCTGACGCGCGCTTTCGTTACGGGCGGATTTGCGCATCTACGTAGCGTGCACAGCTGGAACGCCGACTTTGTCAAGAACTCAGCCGCTGGCGTGCAGTACCAGAACCTGGCCAACGAGATTGATCGGGCGCTAGCGTTCATGGTCGCCTGCGGTATCGATGACGACGTGTTCCGGACCGTCGACTTCTACTCTAGCCATGAGGCGCTGATCTTGGAGTACGAGCACGCACTGACCAGGATCGACTCCCGCACCGGGCAGCCGTACAACACCTCGGGACACTTCTTGTGGATCGGCGAGCGGACCCGGCAGCTCCACGGTGCACACGTGGAGCTCCTAAGGCATGTCCGCAATCCACTCGGTGTCAAGCTCGGCCCAACGACTACCGCAGACAACACCGTGGAATTGGCCGACCGCCTCGATCCCGATCACGAACCCGGCCGGATTACCTTCATTACCCGAATGGGCGCTCGAAAGGTCCGGGATGTGCTGCCCGACATCGTGGCCAAAGTGACGGCCAGTGGTCGACAGGTGGCTTGGGTGTGCGACCCGATGCATGGCAACACCTTTGAAGCGCGCAACGGCTACAAGACTCGTGCCTTCGCCGACGTCATGGCTGAGCTCAATGGCTTCTTTGACGTCCACGAAGAGCTCGGTACCTGGCCAGGCGGCGTGCATGTGGAGCTGACCGGCGACGACGTGACCGAGTGCGTTGGTGGCGGCGACGACTTGGCCGAGGCAGATCTGGTGAGTCGTTACGAGACGCTGTGTGATCCGCGCCTGAACCGCAACCAGTCGCTGGAGCTGGCCTTCCTCGTTGCCGAGCGGCTAACCAGGGCTGGCATTAAGCGAACCAACCCGGTCCAGGCGTACGTTCCCCTTACTTTTTGAGATCTGCTCGCGCGGCCGCGCGGAAGTTCCTGTCTTCCTCGCTCACTCATAGGCACGCGGCTGTTGATTGAAGGCAACCCTGTGACGTCGCGTGTCTATTCGTTCGCTCGTCCAGACAGGAACGCCCGGCCTGCCGACGCTCGCAGATCATGCGCCTGAGCCTGCTTTCCTGCGCCCTGAGCTTGTCGAACGGTGCAGGCACTGGATGCTCAGCAGTTTGAGATTCTGACGATCCCAAGAGTGATTGGCAGACTTTATCTTCGTGATCGATCTGCGTTCTGATACCGTCACCAGGCCAACCGAACCGATGCGACAAGCCATGCTGTCCGCGCCGGTGGGTGATGACGTCTATGCCGAGGATCCGACAGTCAATGAGCTGGAGCAGCGTGTAGCCCGGCTGCTCGGGCACGAGGCGGGTCTGTTTTGCGTCAGCGGGTCGATGTGCAACATGCTCGCGATTAGGCTGCTGGTCCAGCCTGGCCAAGAAGTGGTCTGCGACGTACAAGCTCACATCGCCAGGGCAGAAATGGGCGCACACGGAGCGGTCCAGGGCGTGACCATGCGAACCTTTCCTTCGACTCGCGGCAAGGTGCAGCTTGCGGAGGTCGCCAAGATCATTTCGCCATCAGCCGGGCCCTATCTGGTGTCCACTGCGGCGGTTGCAATGGAGAACACCCACAACTTCGGCGGCGGGACGATCCAGCCCCTGGACGAACTAACGGCCATCGGCGAGCTATGTCGCGAGCACGGCATCGGCTATCACCTCGATGGCGCCCGGCTCTGGAATGCCCATGTTGCGACCGGAGTTGCGCTCCATACCTACGGGCGGCTCTTCGACGCAGTCAGCGTGTGCTTCTCCAAGGGGCTTGGGGCACCGGTCGGCTCGGTACTGGTCAGCAGCGCGGAGAACATTGCCCACGCCCGCATTATGCGAAAGCGACTGGGCGGCGGCTGGCGCCAGGCCGGAGTACTCGCTGCTGCCTGCCTCTACGCTCTTGATCATCATGTGCAGCGCCTCGCCGATGATCATGCCGCGGCACGAGCCTTTGCTGAGGCCGTCGCCAGCCATGTGCCGGCTGCTGTGAATCCGGAGGCCGTCGAGACAAACGTTGTGGTGCTGGACACCGGCACGACTCCTGCTGCGTCAGTCGCTGCCGCGGCGGCGGAGCGTGGGGTCCAGGTCTCCGCCCTCGGCCCTTTCATGATCAGAGCCGTCACCCATCTTGACGTCGCGATCGAGGACTGTGAGTGGGCCGGCCAGCTCGTCGGCAAGTTGCTGGCCGAATAGCAGCTCGGGCCGCACCCCACGGCACTCAGTCCACACCCGGCCCCCTACGGTAGAGCAATGCGGATCACCCATCTGGGGCATGCGGCTGTCTTGGCCGAGACTGAGGACGCGCGGATTCTCATTGATCCCGGGAACTTCTCAGACTCATGGCATTCCCTGACTGATCTGGACGCCGTGCTCGTGACACACCAGCATCCGGATCATTTGGATCCGGAGAGCCTGCCCGCGTTGTTGCACGGCAACTCAGCTGCGGCGGTCCTCCTCGAGCCGTCGATTCTCGAATTGATCAACGCCGGCAAGCTGCCCTCCCTAGGTGGGAATGCCCATCCACTGCCGCCAGAGGACCAGACCGCGATTGGTGACGTGTTGATCACTGCCGTAGGGGGGCAGCACGCCATCATCCACCACGACATTCCCCGGATCGGCAACGTCGGCTATGTGCTGCAGTCTGAGGGTCAACCGACGTTATTCCATCCCGGAGACGCGCTCGATACGGTTCCCAACGGCATCGACATTCTTGCCATTCCGGCGTACGGGCCCTGGGCGGCAATGAAGGAGACCATCGACTTCGTGCGAGCCGTCGGCGCGCTTGAAGGTTTCTTGATCCACGATGAGTTGCTCAGCGATCGGGGCCGGACTCTGTCATTCAATCGGGTCAACGAATTGACCAATACTCGTGTGGTCGATCTCCGCGGAGGCACCACGCACGAGTTCTGAGCGGATGTCGCGCCCAAGACAGGCCAGTCAGCCATCTGGGCGGGTCCGGCTGCTGGCTCTTCGGATCGGCTCGCGGTGCAATTGGATACATGGAACAGCGCAGTGTCATAGTCGGCATCGGACCAGTTTCATTTGATGAGCTAGAAGCAGTAGCGCGGCGGGATGCGAAGATCGTGATTGCCGACGAGGCGTGGGCTGAAGTGCGGAAATCTCGGGAGATCATCGAGGCGCTAGCCGATGATCAGGAGCCGCACTACGGCGTATCGACCGGGTTTGGGGCGCTGGCGACTCGTCATATTCCCATCGACCTCCGTGGCCAGCTACAACGCAGTCTGGTCCGTTCTCATGCCGCCGGTTCAGGACCTGAGGTGGAGCGGGAGGTGGTGCGAGCTTTGATGTTGCTGCGGATCTCTACCCTCGCTACTGGCCGCACTGGGATCCGTGAGGAGACGCTGCGTTGCTACGTCGCCATGCTCAACGCGAACCTGACACCGGTGGTTTACGAGTACGGCAGTCTAGGCTGCTCCGGCGACCTTGCCCCACTTGCCCACTGCGCCCTGGCCTTAATGGGTGAGGGAGTTGTCCGTGACTCGACCGGCACTCTTATGCCGACCGGGGAGGCGTTCGCTGCTGCCGGCATCTCTGCGATCACCTTGGCGGAGAAGGAGGGCCTAGCCTTGATCAACGGCACCGATGGCATGCTCGGCATGCTGGTGCTCGCGATCACCGATCTCCGCGGACTGTTGAAGGTTGCTGACATCACCGCAGCGATGTGCGTTGAAGGTTTGCTGGGCACCGACGACGTCTTCGCCGATGATCTGCACGCCCTACGACCGCATCCCGGTCAGACCGCTTCTGCTCGAAACTTACGCTCCATCATGACCGACAGCCAGATTCGAGAAAGTCACCGAACCCAGGCCTGCACCCGAGTGCAGGACGCTTACTCGCTGCGCTGCTCGCCACAGGTGGCAGGGGCCGTTAGGGACACGGTTGATCATGCCGAGCGGGTCGCCTTAATCGAGCTCGCCTCAGCCATTGACAATCCGGTGATCACGCTCGATGGCCGCGTCGAGTCCAACGGCAACTTCCACGGTGCGCCGCTTGGTTATGTGCTGGACTTTCTGGCTATCGCGGTGGCCGATCTGGCCAGCATCTCCGAGCGGCGTACCGACCGGTTCCTTGACAGGGCTCGCAATAGCGGTCTGAATGCATTCTTGGCGGCCGATCCTGGAGTCGACTCCGGCCACATGCTCGCCCAGTACACGCAGGCAGCGATCGTTTCGGAGCTCAAGCGACTTGCGGTGCCCGCGTCGGTTGACTCGATTCCCAGCTCGGCGATGCAGGAAGATCACGTTTCCATGGGTTGGTCGGCGGCACGCAAACTACGACGCGGTATCGATGGCCTCACCCGTGTCCTGGCTGTCGAGTTGCTGACAGCGGCTCGGGGTATCGAGCTTCGCCAGCCGCTACAGCCCGCACCAGCTACTGCCGCCGTTATCGCAGCACTCCGTGCTGCCGGTGCCCCGGCACCGGGTCCGGACCGCTGGTTAGCACCAGAGATCGACATGGCTATCGAGTTGATCAGGAGTGGTGCCGTCGCGGCGGCCGCCGAATCGGTCACCGGCCGTCTCAATTGATCAGTGAATAACTGAGCTGCGAGCGTCGA
>DATFBI010000243.1:0-17804 GCA_035253925.1 Propionibacteriaceae bacterium | reverse complement strand
CCAACGCTAATCCACTCCTCCCGACCAGTAGCGTGCCCTGCCGCAACAACATCATCGGGATCCATGCCGAGTTGTCGCGCCTTGGCTAGGACAGAACGAACCTCGCTGGCGAAGGCCCGAGTAGGGAATGCGCGGGCAAGTGACTCCGGCCATCGGGCGCGCCGAGTCTCTAGGCTGCCCTGCAATGTCTCTCGAACCCGGAACTCCTGCTCCGGTCCGGTTAGTAAACGCAGCGGGGCACCAAAGCTCTGCGAGTCCGCGCCGACGTCCTCGCCGAACCGGCGGACCAAGGCGTAGCAGAAGGCATGGAACGTCATCGCCATTGGGGTGACCGTGGTGCGACCCAATCTTCCGGCAATTCGGGCCCGCAAATCGGCGGCTGCCTTGCGGGAGAAGGTCAGCACCAAGATGCTGTCCGGCGTGGCGCCGCGACGTTCGATCCGGTCCACCACACACTCGATCAAGGTCGTGGTCTTGCCGGTGCCGGGGCCTGCCAGCACGAGCAGTGGTCCTCCGGCATGCTCGACAACGGCGCGTTGCGACGGGTCGAGCAATGGAGGTGTGGGCAGCTTCTCCGCCCCCCGAGTCAAGCGGTACATCGCGTCAGTCCTGGTTTAGGCAATCAGCTCATCGCAGGTATTGGATCAAATCCAACTGACAAAGTTGGTCAGGCGCTTCTCGCGCATGTCGCGCCGGAAGCTGACGTCGTCACTCTTCGCAAAGCGCACAAATTTTTAAGAGACGACTCGATTGCGCCAGGCCGAGTCGAAGATCGCGACGGCCGCGGCTGCGACTAGCCCGGTACCCAAGATCAAGTCGCCGAGTTGAGCAACCGGATCGAAGTAGATTGTGGTGCTGCCATCTCTGATCAGCGCCGCGTACCCAAGCACCGTCATGCTCAGCACGTAGTTGGTTAATACCAGCAGTACACGGGTGGGACGCGGGAAGCGCCGGCTATCGCCGTTTGCCCAAGTGGAGCCGGTAAAAAGGTCCCAGCTCAGACCGAAGAGGAGCAGGGCCACCCCAGAGAAACCCAGCAGCGCCCCAACCGGATCGGAAATGAAGTCCCGGTACGAGAACAGCGCGGACAAGATCAACAAGCCAGCGAACGCCAATGCGCGCTGCGGCGTCAATCGTCGGCGCATGAGCAGGATCACGATGGCAACGATGACCACACCGGAAGCCACCAAGTTGAGCGCATCCGGATTGATCGGTGCTGGCGTCCGATCACCGAACAGCAGCTGTCTCGCCAATGCCATCAGCATGACGCCGATACAACCCATCACTAGAGCGCGCCCAGCTTGGCCTCGCCGAGCTGCCCGGACCGCCATGATCAACAGGACTACGCCGATCAGCACCCGGCTTGGGTCGACGACTCTGGTGACGAGCGGGGTTATGTCATAGGACAGCTGCGCCGCCGCGCCTCCTGGCTGAAGTGAGGCAACCACCTGGACCGCGGCGAGGAAGACCTGCGCCGGGATCATGACGGCGATCAGGGATGCGGCCACGGGGAAGCCGACTCGGCCAAGCTCGTCGCCAAGCTCTGAGACGATGGGGTGTGATTCCCGGCGCATAGATAGTCGCAGTATGAGGAGACCGACCACAGCAAAAGCAGCGACGAGGGCGCCCGCCCACAGCAGCGCGGTCAAGCCTTCGACCACCGGGTCTCGCTGCGCGATCTGCCAGCCGCTCTGCGCCAGCCGGATCGTGATGACCACGGCCAAGATCAAATAGGGCCATGCTTGCTTGGCCAGCCGCTGGGCGTTCTGCGTTGCCGAGACGGTGGCCCGTACCGTCACCTCTGCCACAGAGGCACCCGCCAGCGTTGCTGCCGGCAGCGCAAGGTAGCCGAGCAGTGCCGCAGTTTGCTGCAGGTTGAGCGGGCTGAAGTCTGCACCGAAGATCCGGGATTCGCGGGTCTCGGCGATTCCGATAGTCATTGCTAGGCCAACCAGAACCCACATCACGGCGAATTCCCACCAGGCGAAGCTACGACGCCATCGAATGATCACAAACACCACAATCGCGAGCATCAGGACGGCAGCAAGGATGGGCCAGCCTGCCCAGCCGGCTAGCGATGGGCTCCGTAACGACCAGCTTCCCATCACCATGAGCGTGAACAGCAGGCCGAGCAGCTTCAGCCACCAGGGTCCATGCTGCGCGGCGGCCAGCAATGCGGCCACGCCGAAGGAGAGGAACAGGACTAAAGGCCAGATGGCCCGCTCCGGCAACCCGAGACCAGAACCCCAACCGAAGACGATCAAGGTGCTGTGCGCGCGGATGAGCGCAGAGAAGATCACTGTAAGACCGGCGATGATGAAGACGATGTAGCCCACCAGAACGATCGCGCGCAGACCGTATGGCCACACCACGTCACGCAACCGACCATGCTCAATGGGCTCGACCAACGTTTGGCGGTACAGCGTCGTGACGAATCGCCGGAGTCGCGATCCAATCAGAACTGACTGATCGGTCGGCAGCCCTCCGGCTGGCGTCGCCGCTGTACCGGTTGCCTGGCTTCGGTTCGCCATTATCTGGGCGCCGGTCGCGGAATCCGGGTCAGATTGCATTGTCCCGGGCCTGGAATGTCCAGTCGTTGCTGAACAACAACGCACCTTGTTCGATGGCAAGAGCGGGCCGCTCCTGTTGCGAAAGACTCAACGCGGGTAGCTCCCAGCGAGCAGTCACCGTGCCGTCTCTGCTGATCATCGAGGCCTCGGTCGGACCCCACGCTATGAGGTGATCTTGAGAAGGCGTGAGCTTCAGCACTGGACCAAGCCGCTTCACAACCACACCGTCTCCATTCAGCATGACTGACTCGCTCTTAGTTGCAACGACGACCTGATCCGCGAAACTCTCCATATCTGTTAGCGTTCCGAAGATCGAACGCACCCAGCGGTGCTGCCCGGAATCCGTGGCAAGCGCATGTGCCGTTTGATCTTGAATCACTACGACAGTGTTGCCGTTCATGCTGGCTGCGGTGCCCAGCATTTCTCTGGACCAACGGCGATCTCCAGTGTTCTCATCAAAGGCCGTAGTGGTACCACCGCGGTCCATGATCACAATCACACCCGAGCCGACGACTGGGGCAACGTTGACGTCTACTCCAATCCTGTGCTGCCATCGGAGCGTACCGGTGGCAAGATCAAATCTGCGCATCTCGCCCGAAAGATCAACTAGCACCGCGTCATGATCGTTAATCCGAGCCGGTGAAGTCGGCGCAAGATCCTCAAGTGTCGCCTGCCACAAGCGCACGCCGACATCGGAGTAAGCAACCACTTCACGGTAGCTCGTGGTCGCGATGATCACATTGCCAAAGGCGCTCAAGGTCATAATGGTGCCGCCTGGATGCGCCCGCCAGATCGAGGTCCACGCGGCCGGTGTCTTGGGCGTGGTGGCGACGAGGTCTCCCTGACCAGCAGTAGCCCTGATCACTAGTCCGGAATCGGTACGCACCGGCGTCAAAGCTGACGGTGAACCCAGCATGGGACCCTCCCCGAAGGTCGGGTTGAACGAGATCGTGCCAAGGTTCTTGGTGCTCCAGTGCTGCGGCGCTGTCCAGTGAATCGGAGCGTTGGTGGTGGGGACAGGGCTCGGGGTCGGCGGATCGATACGGGAGGTCTCAGTGCGTACGTCGGCAAAGCTTTGGCTCTCCGCCACCATGCCCTGATCCCGGCACCAGGTCTGGGCCACACTAACCACCCGACCGAGCTGGCCGGCTTTTGAGAAGTAGCGAATCTCACCCGTCACCCTGAGGCAATCGCTGTCGAGGGCGTCGGCTCGCAGCTGGCTGCGATAGTCCAGGGTGTCGCTCGCGGATCCGGCTCCGCTCCACTGCTTCCCAGCAGCTACGTCAGCCGGCAACAGCAGCAGTGCAGGGCTATAGATATAGCCGTCGGACTGGGTACTTACCGCCATGAGCTCCACGCCGGTGTTGACTCGGTAGAAGCGGATGGTTTGGGCGATGGCCGTTGGATCGTTGATTGCTGTTGTTGTAGTGCGCAAGATCTGAACCGACGCGTAGTCGGTATAGGCCTGGTCAAGGATCCGGTTCGCGAAGGCGGTGTCAGTGCTGAACAGCCCGGCTACACCCGACAGCCGTGCCGCTTCGGTGACCGATGTTCCGACGATGGTCTTGAGCTCGCGCGTAGTAGCGGTTCGCTCGTAAGACACTGCACCGTCGCGCGGCAGATAGTCGGCAGCCGCAGTGCCGCGGAGGGTCGTCCCGACTGAGTTCGCTACGAATGCACTCCCGGCTATCAGTGCGGCAACAAGACCGAAGATCAGAAGCGGCCGCCACCAGGGGCGCGGGTCTCTCGGTTCAGGCCAGGTGGGATTGATCGCAACGCTGCCCAGCGGGTCGGGAGGCAATGTGGACCAGTCCTGAACAGGGAACGGCGACCATGGTTGATCGTTGCTATTCAATCCTCGCTCCGCTCCCTGCGGATCGCGGCCCGGAAGCGATCCGCCATGCGGAAAGTATCTAATGCGTTCTTGGCTCAAAACCTGCGGTTGGCGAGCACCGGGATAGCAGTCCGGGCCTCAGCCACCGCATCCAGGTCGAGGTCGGCCACCAGCAGCCCAGGCTCGGGCCCCAACGATCGCAGCACCTCGCCGCGCGGTGAGATCACCGCGCTATAGCCAACACCAGTTGGTGCGTTGCCCGGCGATGCACTGTTGCCTGCCGCAGCTGGATCGGCCTGCCCGGCAGCGATCAGGTATGAGGTGGAGTCCAGCGCGCGCGCCCGGGTCAGCAGCTGCCACTGCTCAACTTTGCCAGGGCCGGCGCCCCAGGACGCGGCCAGACAGATGACCTCAGCCCCTTGCTCGGCGAGTCGGACATAAAGCCCAGGAAACCGTACGTCGTAGCAGGTGGTGAGCCCTACCTTTGTGCTGCCCACCCTGATCATGACTGATTCTGTACCGGGCGCCACCGTGTCGGATTCGCGGAACCCGAACGCATCGAAGAGATGAATCTTGTGGTAATGCTCATCGACGCCTGGGCCGACGGCGCGCAGGGTATTCCTCACCCTGCCAGCGTCGCCCGGGGTAAACATTCCAGCGACGACAACGAGCTGATGATGCTCAGCGATCTTTCGCAACTGCTGTGACCACGGTCCATCCGCCGGCTCAGCGATGTCGGCCAGCGGTAGTCCGAAGCGGCGCATAGTGGCCTCCGGAAATACCACCAATTGCGCGCCGTTACCGGCAGCCTCGGCTGCGTATGTCCCGACGATCTCGAGATTTTCCTCAGGATCGGGTCCACTCAGCATCTGAGCGACAGCCACCCGAAGCGTGCTCATCTGTTGTCACCACCCACTTCACGATCCATTTGCCACACCAGCAGCTCGGCCTCGGCCCGTGCGGTCAGCCGCAGCTGACCTGACTGAGCTGACTCTGACAGCCGGAGCGAGTCGCCTGCCTCCAGCCGCCCAACTGTCTCGACGTCGACAACGCCACGCGCCAGATAGACGTGCAACAGAGCACCGGCTGGCAATGAGCGCGTGACGCCGGCTGGCAGCACACAGGCCCACAGCGTCGAGCCGGCGCTATCAAGACTCACTACTGCGTCGGGCTGCCGCCCGGAAGCGATTGGCACCCAGCCACCACCAAGATCAGCTAGCGACAGCTCCCGCTGCTGGTAGCTGGGCGGACCACCCGGCTCATCAGGTCTGATCCACATCTGGATGAAGTGCACCGGCTCCGCGGGACGCGTGGGATCGATCCGGTAGGCATCATTGCGCTCGGCGTGCACGATCCCCGACCCGGCGCTCATCCGCTGAGCCAGCCCCGGATAGATCAGGCCAGAGTTGCCGTGCGAGTCTTCGTGCACAAGAGATCCGGAGAGCACCCAGGTCACGATCTCGGCATCCTGATGAGGATGATCTGCATAGCCGGCGCCCGCGCGTACCACATCGTCGTTGTTCACTAGCAGCCGGCCGAATGAGACATTGCCAGGGTCGTAGTGTTCGCCGAAGGAGAAGCTGTGGTAAGTCTCTGCCCAATCGGTCTTGGTCTGGGAACGCACCCGCGCGCGACGCAGCTCGATAGCCGGTGTGTCGATCTTCGGCGTGGTCACTGACTCAGTATCGCCGCTGAACCTCATTCCATGCTCGCCCACTGGTAGCTGTCGTCGGCGTACTCTCGCCTCATGTCCGCCCGTCCCACTCCTGAACCCATAGCGCCTGGCCAGGAATCGGTCTGGGATTACCCACGCCCGCCCGCGATACGAACCAGTGATGAAGAGATCATCGTGATCTTGGGCGGAGTAGAGATCTGCGAGACCCGGACCAGCTGGCGCATTTTGGAGACCGGCCACCCACCCACTTATTACCTACCTCGTTCGGCATTCGTGGAAGGTTCGTTGCGGCCGACCCGCGGTACCTCATTTTGCGAATGGAAGGGATTTGCTTCCTACCTGGATGTGATCGGCGGTGGCAAGATCGCTCCTCGGGCAGCGTGGTACTACCCGCACCCCAAAGCCCGCTATTCGGTAATTGTTGATCACGTTGCGCTCTATGCCGGTGCCATGGACGAGTGCCTGGTTGACGGTGAACGCGTGGTGCCACAGCCCGGGAACTATTACGGCGGATGGATTACCTCGAACGTTATTGGCCCGTTCAAAGGTGGGCCCGGCAGCCAGGGCTGGTGAGTCGATGAACGACTACGCCGAACTTGTGCTGAGCGCGGTCGAGCAAATTCCGCCCGGTCAGGTTGCGACATACGGGGACATCGCTGAGCTGGTCGGCCGCGGCGGACCACGTCAGGTCGGGCACGTCATGGCACGGTTTGGTGACGGCGTCCCTTGGTGGCGTGTGGTACGCGCCGATGGGCGGCCTGCTCGCGGCCTCGAGAAGCATGGACTGAGATTGCTCAAAGCCGACAAGACTCCGATCAAAGGTGATCGCGTCGACCTGGCGCGAGCCCGCTTCAGGATCGACAACCCGGGCCGGGAGAAGGATCCGATCCGCGGCCCGCAATGATTACAACATATGTACCGAGACACGAAATTGAGCAGGGTTCACATTGCGTCGCGATCTATGACAGGCTAGGGACGCTGTTGCAAGTGGTCTGTTGTGTCGTGGTCTGTGCTACGCCCCCAGAACTTTGCGTGGGCGTGAGGAGAACCCTGGCGTCCAACAGCAGTCGGGACCGTGAGGTGCGGTTTCGAATGCAGATGCTAGGAGAGATGTTTCATGGCGCAGGGAACCGTTAAGTGGTTCAATGCCGAGAAGGGCTACGGCTTCATCGCCGTAGACGGCGGCGGTCCGGACGTTTTCGTCCATTACAGCGCGATCGAGTCGAGCGGGTTCCGGACGCTCGACGAGGGACAGCGTGTGGAGTTCCAGACCACACAGGGGCCGAAGGGTCCGCAGGCCGACCAGGTTCACCCGGTCTAAGTTTCGCCACGACAAACCAAACCCCGGTACCGATTGGTACCGGGGTTTGGTGTTGCAGCTGACTCAGCAAGCACACGCCCAGCCGGCCGTTAGCGACCGAAGTCACCTTTCTTCGCGTGCGTCGGGCCCAAACAAATCCCCGGGAGAGCTGGAACCATGTCAAAACCGATCACCCAAGCCGACATCGCTGATCTCGTGGCACAAGTTGAGGAGGCAGCTGATGCCGTGATGGCCGGCGACATCGACCGATATCTCGCCTTCATCCACCACGCGGAGGACTACACCCTGTTGAATCCCGCCGGAGGGCCTGCTCGGCGCGGATTCGGCGACTCTCCGGAGAGCCGGCGCGCCATGGCAGAAATGTTCCAGTCCGGCAGCGCAAAACTCGAGCTAATCGAGACTTACGCTTCGGGCAATTTGGTCGTACTTGTCGCGATTGAACGGCAACAGGGAGTGGTCGGCGGTCTCCCTGCCCGAGACTGGTCGCTCCGCGTAACTTTGGTCTTCCGCCGGACGGAGTCCGGCTGGGAACTGGCGCACCGCCATGCTGATCCACTCGTGCATCCCATCAGCCTGGAACAGCTGGCCACACTGGCGCCCGGTTGAAGCTTGAGGCGAGCACTGGACCACCCGCTCGACGCTCAATCCAGCTGGCGCCGCGGCCGATTCATCCGTCAGGAGATCAGTACGCCGGCTGCGAGGGGTCGATTTGGCGAACCCAGGCACTAACCCCGCCACCAACATGGACTGCGTCCGCGAGTCCAGCGCCGTGCACGAGAGCCAAGACCTCCGCCGAGCGGACGCCGGTCTTGCAGTAGAGCACTACTTGCTTGTCTTGCGGGAGATCCCCGAGGGCAGCACCAGTCTGGAAGTCACCCTTGGGAATGAGGACCGATCCTGGAATCCGGTTGATATCCCACTCCACTTGCTCGCGTACGTCGATAAGGACGAAGTCCTTATCCCCGGATTCGCGCTCGGCGAGCCACTGTTCCAGCTGCTTGACATCAACGGTGTGTCCAGCGACCGCCTGAGCCGCCTCGTCGGTGATCGCGCCGCAGAACTCTTCGTAATCGATCAACTCGGTGACGATCGGGTTCTCACCGCACACTGCGCATCGAGGATCCTTGCGGACGCTCAGCTGGCGCCAGCTCATCTCCAGCGCATCGTAGATCTGCAGTCGTCCAATGAGCGGTTCACCGATGCCGGTCAGCAGCTTGATCGCCTCGGTGACCTGGGTCGCGCCAACCGAGGCACACAGCACCCCGAGCACGCCGCCCTCAGCGCAGCTCGGCACCATGCCAGGCGGCGGTGGCTCCGGGTAGAGGCAGCGGTAGCAAGGGCCATGTTCGGCCCAGAAGACACTGACCTGCCCGTCGAAGCGATAGATCGAGCCCCACACGTACGGCTTTCCAAGGAGCACGGCGGCGTCATTGACCATGTAGCGGGTGGCGAAGTTGTCGGTACCGTCGATGATCAGGTCGTACTGACTGAACAGCTCCATCACGTTGTCGTTGTCCAGCCGGACATCATGAACAACCACGTTGACGAATGGGTTGGTCTCGACTATGGATTCCTTGGCCGACTGGGCTTTGGACTTCCCGATGTCGGACTGGCCGTGAATGATCTGGCGCTGCAGATTCGACTCATCGACGGTGTCGAAGTCGACAATGCCCAATGTGCTGACTCCCGCGGCGGCGAGGTAGAGCAGCGCCGGACTGCCCAGTCCGCCGGCTCCGATCACGAGCACTCGGGCGTTCTTCAACCGCTTTTGGCCATCCATCCCGACGTCGGGGATGATCAGGTGACGGCTATAGCGGCGTACCTCGTCGATGGTTAGTTCATCGGCGGGCTCTACCAGCGGCGGCAAGGCCACGGCTCTCCTCCAGCTCAAGGACGCGGCGCGAGACCGCGGCAACAGGCTTCTCGATCTTGAGGGTAACGCGCCTCAACGCAGCGCTATTCCGGATGATGGGATGGGTCTATGGCTGCCGGAGCGGACCTCGTGACCCGCATAGGTGAGCGAACTATGACGCTGACAAACCTCAACAAGGTGCTGTATCCCAGCGTCGGCTTCACCAAGGCTGAGGTGATCGATTACTACCTACGGATTGCCCCCGTCATGCTGCCGCACATACGTGACCGGGCAATGACCAGGCTGCGGTTCCCAGACGGCGTCGGCCCAGACCGCGTCCCTTTCTACGAGAAGAACGCCCCGATGGGTACGCCGGATTGGGTACGGCGGGTCAAGGTCAACACCAGCGACGGGATCATCGACTACGTCGTCGCCGACGACGAGGCGGCGCTTGTCTGGCTGGCCAATTTGGCCGCGCTCGAGATGCACGTGCCGCAATGGACCGTAAGCAGCGCCACTCCGACCGGCGGAATCATCGATCTTCCCGAGCATGAGCCGCGTTCTGGCGAGCCGCTGGCCAATCGCGTCGTAGTTGATTTGGATCCTGGCGCCGGCATGACCATCGTGGACAGCGCCCGGGCGGCACTAATCGTTGCGGCCAGACTCGCCGAAGACGGCATGATTCCGATCGCACAAACCTCGGGCAGCAAAGGCATCCAGGTGTATGCCGCAATCTCGCCGACTCGCAGCAAGACCGCGTGGAGCTACGTCAAGCAGCTCAATGCCTCACTGCACAAGGCACAGCCGGACTTCTTCGTGGCGGCCATGTCGGTTGAGCAGCGGGCGGGCCGGATCTATGTGGACTACAACCAGAACCTGGCGGCCCGGAACACCATCGCGCCATATTCGATGCGAGGGCGGGAGCGCCCTGCCGTTGCGACGCCGGTGACCTGGGAGGAGCTGGGCAGCGTACGAGGCCCAGACGATCTCCGTTTCACGCCCGAAGATGTGCTGGCCAGAGTCGCCGAGCATGGTGACCTGGCCAGCGACTTGCTTACATCAGACGCACCCGACTTGCCGCCGAATGAGTAAGAGGAAACATTCAACCGACCCAGGTGCGCATTGCCCGTGCTGCGTATCGAAACTTCGGTAGAGGCCGTGGCCATCCGGCAGGTTGAACTTGGCGATTGCTGCGCATACGCGCTGGCGGTCGAGCGTGATGAACCCCTGCGCTATGCAGGCGATGATTTCAAACACACTGACGCCTGGAGCACTATCTCATCTTGATCACGCCAGCACGCCACTGCAACCGCAAGGTTAGGGTGAACTGGTGGCCACAAACCTGGAGAAGGAGCCGATGGGCGGTCGCCCGACCCGGCTGCCTCGAGACCAGCGACGCATTCAGCTGCTTGACGCAGCCAGCGAGGTCTTCGCCTCCAAGGGCTACCATGCGGCGGCCATGGACGACATAGCTGACGCGGCTGGGGTGTCCAAGCCGGTGCTTTATCAGCACTTTCCGTCAAAACTTGATCTTTACCTGGCACTGCTGGACCAAAGCTGTTATCGGCTTGTCGAGGTTGTTGAGGATGCCTTGGCCTCCACCGAGGACAACGCTGATCGAGTGATCGCGACGGTGGCGGCGTTCTATGAATTCATCTCCTCCGAGAGCGGCGACTTCCGGTTCGTCTTCGAGTCCGATCTGACTGGTGACGGCGCAGTGCAACAACGGCTTTCTCGGGTCAACGACGAGATTTCCGATGCCATTGCAGATGTGATTGCCGAAGACACCTCGCTGCCTTTCCAGCAGGCAAAGCTGCTGGCCGTCTCGCTGGTCGGAATTGCGCAGGTCAGCGCGCGCTACTGGATCTCAGGTGGGACGTCGTCGATCACCCTTGACGAAGCTAAGCATCTGGTCAGCAATTTGGCCTGGCGTGGCATCAGCGGCTTCCCGCTCACCGAGCATGAGCGCCGGATAACGCGGCCGCCGTCGTAGCTGAACGATTACCCAGGTTGCACCGCACCTGGCAGCCAAGCCGCAAGCTTTAGGTTCTCGCAGTGGCAATCAGTTCAGCCACGTCTGACTCGGTGGGTAAACGTCCGCGGCCGCCGCGGCCGGTTGCACAGATAGCACCAGCAGCTGCGGCGAACCGGACGCGATCGCAGGTGTCGAGTCCGCGCGCCAGGCCGACCGCGTAGGCGCCGTGAAATACATCACCACAACCGGTGGTGTCGACGACGGGGACTTGAAAGCTCGGCTGATGCTGACAATCCGAACTCGCTGCATCGCGAAACCACACCCCGCCCGCGCCGTCTGTAGCGACAACGGTGGCTCGCTGATCATTCCACAGTGCATTTATGATCGCGCCGGGCTCAGTCGCCCCTGTCAAGCGGCGCGCAAAAGCCATCGGCAAGACAAGATGTTGCACTCGCTCTAGTGACGCAGAATCAACCTCCGCCTCGACATCGGCAACGATGAGCACCCGGTTTACCTCACTTCCCAGCGCTTCGACAGTCGGAGCAAGTGCGTAGGTATCAAGAAGCACGGTTCGAGCTTGGAGCAGCGGTCTTATGTCGTCGCCCGGGAGCAAACCAATCGTCGTGACATCGTCATAGGCGATGAAGCGATCACCGTCCTTGAAGACGACAATCGTGGCACGAACCGGTTGTGCTTGTGAGTCAGGCACTGCAAACTGCAGGTCCACCCCATGCGAAGCAAGGTCCGCACGGACTGCCGCACCTTCATCACGATCACTTAACCGACCGACGAAGGCCACTCTGGCGCCGAGTGCGGCGGCCGCCACTAATGCAGTTGCGATGTTCCCTCCAGGCTGTCGCTCATGCGCCTGGATACGGCCCTTATCGTCGGTTGGGGCCGCATCAACATAAAGCAAGTCATCGATCGAAGCGCATCCAACTCCGGCCACATCGAAGTGGTTCACCTCAGCTGCCGCCGTCAAATACCAACTGATGCAAGGGCTTCTTGTGGAGTTGCGCCGTCATGGATTACCGCCCGATAGGCACCGGCCACGGCCTCGATGTCAGTGGCCCCCCAGATGTTGCGACCTACGACGGCGCCGACCGCACCTGCCTTCAGGGCTTCCGCGGTGAAGATCAGTCCATCACTGATTGTCTCGGTTCGCGGACCACCGGCCACGACAACTGGCACTGGTGCCGAGGCCACGATTTCAGTGAAGGCCGCCAGATCGCCCGGGTATCCGACCTTGATCACGTCCGCGCCGGTCTCGATCCCGCAGCGAACCGCCCACGCAATCTCCTCGGGTATGAATCGGATGATCGGAACGTCACCGGAGTAGTCCCGGGGGTAAATGTGGGCAATTACCGGCATCTCGATCTTCGCGGCCGCCGCCACACTGTCGGTCAGCCAGCGAAGATAGCTGCCTTCATGTGGGCCTCTCACCCCAATAGCAACGGCGAGTGCGTCAGCACCAAGACGGGCAGCGTCCTCCGGCGTTGCGATCAACTCACGAATTCGATCATCTGCAGTGAACATCCCAGCTTGGATGATCAAGCTTGCCTGGCCGGCAAACTTGCCCCAGAGATGGGATGCCGAACCAGGCAGCATCGTTACCGAATCCGGCTGAGCACTCATAACGCGATCAAGTGCCTGGGAAAGATCGCGCAAGCCTCCGGCACGAACGTCGCCGTAACCGATGAAGTGATCGATAGCGATACCGAACAGCCGGCCAGATTGATGAGAGAACAATCGATGAAGCCGTACTTGAGTGCCGAGTCCCATGTGAACCGTGTCCTATCTGTCAGAGTTATCAGCAGCTGCTCGGCCCAACGCCTTGGCCATCCGTCGTACCGAAACCCGCCGAAAGCCGACCTAGGACTTGATCAGAGCGTGAGCACAAAGTACGCCATGGGTGCTGGACCATCCCAGCGCTAAGGCAGCGCACAGCAGGGCTGGTAGTGCACGACTGGGATCGGATGAGCCGAGGAAGTCATGGATCTGTTAGTCGGAATTGACCTTGGTACTACCGCCTGCAAGGTGACGGTCGTGCCGAGCGACCTGAGAGCTACCACGGTGACATCACCGCCTTACCCGATCTCTGCACCCTTCCGAGGATGGGCTGAACAAGATCCGCTGGCCTGGGGTCAGGCCGTAGACACCACGGTTCAGCGCGCGCTGGAGAGCGCCGGAGCCGGCCGAGGAGACCACCTGACGTTGTCGATCACTGGGCAGATGCACAGCCTGGTGCTGCTGGACGCCGATGGACGACCGGCACGCCCTGCCATTCTCTGGGCTGATCGGCGCGCAACAACCGAGTGCACCATGATCGAGAATCACATCCCAGATTTCGCAGCCATTACGGGGAACCCGCCGCTTCCGGCATTCACGCTGCCGCAGTTGCTGTGGGTGCGGAGCCATGAGCCAGAGGTTCTGCGCCGCGCTTCGAACGTTTTGCTGCCAAAGGATTACCTGCGATGGCGCTATACCGGGCGGATCGTAACGGACTGGACCGATGCCTCGGGAACCGGAATGCTCGACTCCACAGCACGGGAATGGTCCACAGCCATCTTGTCTGCGCTCGAAGTTGATGCTGGGCTGTTGCCGCCCGTGGCGGACCCAGTTGCCGACGGCGGTGCCGTCGAACAAACTGCCAGCCCACCGCTCCAAGCAGCCCAAACTGCTGTCGGTGTGGGTGATCAGTTCGCTGAAGCTCTATCCGCGGGCCTCACTAGTGCCGGCGACATGGCCATCATCCTTGGCACGTCCGCGGTCGTTTTAGGTGTATCTGACCACCTTATTCCTGGTTCGTTCTGCCACGCTCAATCTGATTTGTGGCTCCGGCTCGATTCGCTGCACGCGGGTGGGAAAAGCCTGCAGTGGCTTCGCGACATGCTCGCACCCGGAGAGAGTTTGGGCTCGTTTACCGCAGCTGCTACCTCGACACCGCCTGGCGCTCATGGCCTTCTGTTTCTTCCATTCCTCATGGGAGAACGTGGCGCTCGAGGCGGTGGCGCACCCGGTGCCTTCGTCGGACTGACGACGGAGCACACCCGAGGTGATCTCATTCGTGCCGTACTCGAGGGAGTCGCCTTTGAACTCCGTCGGCTGCAGGAGGCGAGAGGAACACCGCTGCCAACTGATGTACTGACACTTAAGGGAGGCGGTGCTCGAAATCAGCCATGGTGCCGAATCGTCAGCGCTGTATTTGGAATTCCCTACCGAACGACTGACCGCGACGCCGCCTATGGCGCTGCTCTGACCGCTGGAGTCTCGCAGGGATGGTGGCCGAGCTGGCGATCCGTACCAGGTCTGAGCGATCAGACAAACGAATCGGGTCTCGTCGACGTGGAAGTTCTAAACGATCATTACAACCGGTACTGCGCGGTCGTCGAGCTCCTGACGCCGGATTTATAGATGTTCACCACACAGGTGACGTATCAGCGCACATGGCACTCCCTCGCTTGGGGCATAAAGTGAGCACCGTCGGCGTCGATCTTGGTACCAGCGGCGTCCGCGCCGTCGCTTACGACGCAGCAGGGCACCAGATCGCAGCCGCAGCTGCCAAGACCAATCTGAAGCGGCCCAGGGAGGGCTGGGTCGTCTTCGATGCCGAGGTCATGCTGCAGGCCACGGAATCACTTCTTGCCGAAATCGCTCTTCAGGCCGCAGGCCGGGGCGATCCGGTACGAGCAATCGCCATCAGCAGCCAGGGAGAGGCCGTCGTCCCCGTCGACCGAGACGGCAGGGCGCTCAGCCTCGCACCGGTCAGCATGGACGCCCGTGGCGAGTTGGCGGCTCGGACGATGGCCGGACGACTAGGTAGCGAGCGGGTACAGCAAATCACCGGCCAACCACTCCACCGAATGTTCTCGGTCTACAAGATCGTCGCCGGGGACAGCGCCTGGCGGCCCCCGGTTGCCCGCGCCTATCGCGCGCTGCCTGACTTCGTTGCCACGCGGTGGGGTGGGGCGCCGGCCCTCGACTGGACCTTGGCCGCGCGTACCGGCCTCTTCGATGTGGCAGCCGCAGCCTGGTCCGCCGAGATAATCGCTGCCGCCTCGGTGGATGCGGCCTGGCTCACCGAGGTGCCGTTCTCAGAGTGTGTTCCTTCCGGAACTCCCATCGGTACGGTCTCAACGCAGGCCGCCGCGCGACTCGGAGTTCCAGCTGGCACAGCGCTGGTAGCCGGCGCCCATGATCAAGCAGCCTCCTTCATCGGGGCTGGGGGCGCAGCAGGATTCGTATCGACGTTCGCACTAGGCTCCAGCGACTGCCTTACCGTCGAGACAACGCAGCGGCCGGCCAGCATTGCCAGAACCGGTTGCGCCACCTACCCGTGGCGGCCAGGACGATGGCTCACCCTCGCCGGGACCGCGGCTGGCGGCTGGACCCTCGATTGGTATGCCGCCTTGACCGGCGTCGGCGATACTGATGCGCTGGCATCAGAGTTGTCGCCTGAGCCGCCGCCGATCATCGTGCTGCCCTACCTCGCCGGATCTGGCACCCTTGACAACGACCCCACTGGGCGGGGCGCCGTCATTGGACTCACTCTGGACCTCACGAGACCTCAACTCACCCGAGCGTTCCTGGAAGCCGCAGGTTACGAGCTCGGCAACATTGTGTCCGCATTGACGGCGGCCGATATGCCCGTCGGTCAGGTCCGTGCCGTCGGGGCAGGAGCCAGTAACCCGACTACTCTCCACATCCGTGCCGATGCGGCGGGTGTACCCCTAACCCAAGCCCTCGGCAACGCCTCAGCTCGGGGGGCGGCCCTTCTTGCCGGCGTTGGCATAGGGCTCTTCGATGTCGAAGCTCTGCCACCGACCAGCCTTGGTGCGACCGTCCAGCCTGACCCTCAGAGTGTCGACTGGTACACCCAGCAACGACAGACCTATCGGGACCTTTACCGCGTCCTGAAGCCCTTCAACCAGCGATTTGACCTGCACCGCACATCCAAAAAAGCACCCGCGTGAGGCGTCAATGTCGGGCGCCGAAGCTCGACTTAAGTCTTTGCTGGAACACTGTCAGAGCCACGAAAGGATAGGTCCAGCCATGCCGCTTCAAACACTCGCCACGACGCTCAGCGCCGCTGAACGGGACGGTTACGCGGTCGGTGCGTTCAACGTATCTGACCTCAATCAGGCAGTTGCGGTCCTCGACGCGGCCCGTGCCGAGAGGTCGCCTGTGATCGTCCAGGCCATCTCGGGGATGAGCGCGTACGCCGACGAAAGCTGGTGGTGGAGCATGCTGCGGACAGTCATAGAAAGCTACACCGACGTAGTCGCGACCTTGCATCTAGACCACGGCCGCACGCTGGAGGATTGCATTCGGGCTATGGATCACGGCTTTACCAGCGTCATGATCGACGCCAGCCGCTCGACCGAGGATGACGAGCCAAACGATTTCGAGTCGAATGTCACGATCACCAAGTCGGTTGTCGAGGTAGCTCACGCGCGTGGTGTCAGTGTGGAAGGTGAGCTTGGCACGATTGGTGGTGCCGAAGCAGGCATCGCAGGCGTTCTCGAAGAGATCGTTTATGCCGATCCCTCCCAGGCCGAGGAATTCGTGAAGCGGACTGGCGTCGACGCTCTTGCCGTCGCCGTCGGAACCAGCCACGGCTCAGTCAAGTTCACCGACGAAGCCGGTGGTCAGCGCCTCCGGATCAACTTGATCGCCGACATCAAGAAACGCCTGCCGCAGACCGCCCTCGTGCTGCACGGCAGTTCCTCAATCCCGCTGGATGCCGTGGAGGCGATCAACAAGCAGGGTGGTTCAGTCACACCTTCTTACGGCATCGACGCGGCTCAGAAGCAGGCAGGCATTGCCCAAGGTATTCGCAAGATCAACCAGGGCACCGATTCTCACTTGGCCTGGACTGCGGCACTGCGGACCGTGCTCAGCGAACGTCCTTCCGAGGTCGAGCCAAGTCCGGTCATCGCTGTTGCTATGGCAGCGATGACCGGAATTGTGCGTGAGCGGATGTGTGAATTCGGCTCCGCAGGGCAGACACGCTAAGGAACAGGCAAGACCTGCGGAACTCCGAGTTAACCCTTCTCCAGCGTGGTTGCTCCGGTCATGATCGCCACTGCCTCTGTCGGGGTGTGAGACTTCGGCGTGATCACCCCGGCGCAGCCACCGAGTCTGGCGATATGGATCCGATCAGACACCTCGAATACGTTGGGCATGTTGTGGCTGATCAAGATCACCGGCAGGCCTTTTTCTTTGATCTGCTGGATCAGGTTGAGTACCTGACCGGTTTCCTTCACGCCCAACGCCGCTGTCGGCTCGTCGAGTACGACGAACTTGCTTGCGAACGTCGCCGCTCTGGCCACGGCTACGGCCTGCCGCTGGCCCCCGGACAAGGTCTCCACGGCTTGACCCATGTTCTGCACGGTCGCGATGCCAAGGTTCGCCATGGACGTGCCAGCGTCATCCTTCATGCCCTTCTTGTCAAGCACGCGCAGGATTGAGCCGAGCGGACCAGGACGGCGTCGTTCCCGACCAAGGAACATGTTCGAGGCAATGTCCAATGCAGGGGCGACGGCCAGGGTCTGGTAAACGGTTTCGATGCCGGCAC
>DATFBI010000242.1:0-3483 GCA_035253925.1 Propionibacteriaceae bacterium | reverse complement strand
AGATCAGGTTCATCCTCGATGATCAACAAGCGCGGTCGATCGGCGCCAGCCTCATCTTCAGCTGGCAGTGCGCTGGCAGCCTCGACCAGGCTGGCCGCTACTGAGGATCCGTTGTAGCGGGGCAGTCGTACCACGAATTCGCTGCCTTGGCCGAGCTCGCTCGCAACCTCCACCGACCCACCATGAGCGGAGGTCATATCGGCGACCAGTGCCAGACCGATGCCCGAACCTGGTTGTTCATCACCAGCGACCCGATGAAATCTTTCGAAGATGTGCGCCTGCTCATCCTTCGGAATACCGACACCGGTATCGGCGACGGTGAGCATCACCTGGTTGTCGTCGCCGCTCAGGCGCACCGAGACCTCACCCTCCGAGGTGTACTTCAGGGCATTGTTGACCAGATTGCTCACGATGGTGGTCCACATCGTCCGGTCGACATAGGCCCTGAGCGGTTCCGGCGGCACGTCGAGGCGTAGGTTCAGGCGGTCTTCAGCCGCAGGCCGAAACCCCTCCACCACATCAGCGGTCACCGAAGCAAGATCAATCTCCTCGCGATCCGGGATTAGCGCGCCTGAGTCGCCCCGGGAAATGTCCAGCAGGGCATCCACGACGCGCTGCAGCCGATCACCTGCGCGCACCGATGTTTCAACGGTGTCTCGGGTAGCGGCCGGAAGCACGACGCCCTGCTCATTGAGAATGTCCTGCAGCGGAGTAAGCAACATCGTCAGCGGGGCGCGCAGCTCATGGGTCACGTTCTGGAAGAACTCGGTACGGGCTCGATCCAGCTCCTCGAGCGCCTGCTGTCTCCGGCGTTCGTTCTGGTACGAGACCGCATCGGTGATTATGACACCTAGCTGCCGCGCCGCCATGGCCGCGAAAGCGGTATAGGCATCATCTGGTCGCCAATAGGGATTGATGCCCAGGACCAACGCTCCGATCGGCTCCCGCCTGCCCAGCATGGCCACGGGAAGCACGAAGGCCTGGTCGGGCGTTAGCGGGCCGAGTGGCCCAGGGGCAAAAAGTCCGGCGTATCGCTCCCGCAGCCCGGACATGAGCACCGTGCCACCATGTTCCAAGACTTCCAATACCGGTCCACTCACCGGCGCCGGGGCGACCAGTTCACATGCGGACGCGACGGCTTCATCGAAGCCGTAACTCGCAACCCGCTGCGGACTCCGGTCCGGACCTTCCGCGAGAAATACCGCAGCGAACGGGACGCTCTTACGGTTTTTTCCGATCACCTCGACGGCGGCTCGGCAGGTCGAGGCCAGGGAGTCGTCCGCGGTGATCGAGAGTGTGCCCAGCCTGCGCAGCACCTGCAGTCGTCGCTCGTACAAGATGTGCTGCGTGGTCTCGGTAATCGCGTTGAACAGTCCGACGATCTTGCCATCGGCGTCCCGGATCGCGCTCACGGAGAAGATGAAGTGTGCCTCCTCGGGATATCCGTGCCGATTGATGATCAACTGTTGATCATCACTGTGATAGGCCCGACCGGTCTGCATCACCTCGCGCAGATATTCCCCACTCGCCGGCCTGAGATGTGGCCCTACCTCTGCTGCCGGGCGGCCGAGTGCCCACGGGTGCTTGTCGGCGCCAAGCAACGGAACGTAGGCATCGTTGTAGAGCACCAGCAGATCAGGTCCCCAGCTGATCTGAACCGGGAACTCAGAGTCAAGGCAAAGATCCACCAGCAGCCGAAGCAGTGCTGGCCAGGTATTTCGTGGACCCAAGGGCGTGGCCAACCAGTCCACCTGATCGTAGACAGCGCGCATGGAACTGCCATTTGATGAACCCGCGGCCGACAAATCGACGGTGGGTTCTTCCTGAGCGTCAATTGACTCGGTCATGCGTTCCGATCTGTCGCGCACCGCGACAGCAGGCGGGACAACGCTGTTGGTGTCTTAGGGCTGTTTCGGTGCGGGCTGTTCGGTGTTGGGCTGTGACTTCGCACGAGCGTGTGCCTTTCGGCCGGGGTGTCTCGCGCGCCGCCCAATCTAATACGCGGTTTGAGCCGGTGCTGGACAGATGAGCACTTTAGTGTTGGCCCATGGCTAGTGGCTACTCAGTACGAAGCATGGACAGCGGGGAGGTGGGCAGGCGGGTGCTGAAGGCTGGCGTCGCGGCTGTCGCCGGTCTGGCAGTGACCCTGAGCCGGAAGGCCAGCAGATCATGATCAAGAGGTGGTACCAGACAGCCGTTATCTACAGTCTCGACGTCTCCTCATTTCAAGACTCCAACGGCGATGGCCGCGGCGACCTGCGCGGCTTGATCAGCCGCCTGGATTACCTTTCCCGCTTGGGCGTTTCCTGCTTGTGGCTGAACCCGATCTATCCAACTCCGGGCCGGGACGGCGGCTACGACATCAGCGACTTCTACGGCGTCGACCCAGTGCTGGGGAGCCTTGGTGACTTTGCGGAGCTCGCTCGGGAAGCCCAAGAGCGGGGCATCCGCATCATCCTCGACCTGGTGGTCAACCACACGTCTGATGAACATCCCTGGTTCGTCTCGGCGCGGAACAGCCCAGATTCCCCCTACCGCGACTGGTATGTCTGGAGTGCCGAGGAGCCACCCAACCGGCATCAAGGCACCGTCTTTCCTGGCGAGCAGACCGAGACCTGGACCTTCGATGAGCAGGCGCAGGCCTGGTACTTCCATCGCTTCTATGACTTTCAGCCTGACCTCAATTGGGCTAATCCAGACGTACGCGCCGAAATGGCCAAGGTGATGGGCTTCTGGCTGCAGATGGGCGCTGCCGGCTTCCGCATCGACGCAGCTCCGTTCATCATCGAGCTGGTGAAGCCTGGCGTCGATTCGCCGCCAAAGGACTTTTCGATCATGGACTCCTGGCGGCAGGAGACCCAGTGGCGGCGTGGAGACTCGGTGCTGCTGTGCGAGGCGAATCTTCCTCCGAGTGAGATCGGTACATTCGTGGCCAGCCGCCAGGACGGACCGACCGATCGGGCGCAGATGATGTTCGACTTTCTGCTCAATCCGCGCCTCTGGTTGGCTTTGGCTCGTAGCGACGCGGAGCCGCTCATCGAAGCTTTGACCACGGCGGTGCGGTTGCCCCAGGGCGGGCAGTGGGTTAGCTTCCTGCGTAACCACGACGAGTTGGACCTCAGCCGGCTTACCGACGAGCAGCGCGGTGACGTCTTCCGCGCCTTCGCGCCACGTCGCGAGATGCAGTTGTACGGCCGCGGCATTCGCCGCCGGCTGGGGCCCATGCTGAACGGCGATCAGCGCCGGATCGAGCTGGCGTACGCCCTGCAGTTCTCGCTGCCGGGAAGCCCGGCTTTGCGGTACGGCGAAGAGATTGGCATGGGGGAGGATCTCAGCCTTGACGGTCGAGAGGCGGTCCGAACGCCGATGCACTGGGACAGTACTGCGAATGGCGGCTTCAGTTCGGCGCCGCCGGAAGCGCTGTTCCGACCAGTCACCATGACAGGCGAGTTCGGCGCAAAGAAGGTCAACGTACGCGCCCAG
>DATFBI010000241.1:0-8148 GCA_035253925.1 Propionibacteriaceae bacterium | reverse complement strand
TAGTACCCAGCGACGGCGACCGCCGCACCAGCCGGGGACTGCCCGTCCAGCATACGGCTGGACCTCTGCGACCATGATTTGCCGTTTCTGGCTGTGACGTGGAGTGATTTCCGTGTGGGTCTTACGCTCAGAACCGGCTGGGCGGGCATGGGGGAGTACCGGCTGGTATGGCGAATATCTACCTGCGGATCAAGGGGTCGCGAGTTCAAATCTCGTCAGCCCGACCAAAGCGATCCACCCATCCGACTTAGTCAGACGGCGGGGGCCGAGCCGCGCTCCAACAGGTGCAGCTCGGTACCCCCGAGTGGTACGGGGGTTTCCGACGCTGCTCCCGTCACGGAGCGGGCCGGATGTTGTGGTTTAGGCGGAACAGGTTCTGCGGATCGTAGGTGGCCTTGATCTGGGCCAGGCGCGCGTAGTTCGGTCCGTAGGCGGCCTTGACACGATCCTCGCCCTCATCGCCGATGCCCAGGAAGTTGACATAAACGCTGCCAGGCGAGAACGGCTGCATCGCCTCCCACAGGCCTTGCGACCAGGCGATATTGGCCTGATCCTCGGCCGGATCGGTCCATGTGGAAACGGCGTTGAGCGCGTACGTCGCGTCGCTCAGCGGGTACGCGGTGTCCTGGACGCCGACGCGGTTGGTGGCGCCGCCATAGAACTCGATCAGTGCTGCTGACAGCGGCGAGGGACAGGTGGCGGCGCCGGTGATGATCGCCTCGAGCACATCGTCGTCGATGCCGCGTAGGATCGCGGATTTCCAGTACACGCGATTGCCCGGCGGATTGAGCGCGTCGAGCATCTGCTGCGCGGAGGTGTACGGCATCGGCTGGACCATGTCCGCGACGGGCGGTCCGAACGACCGCAGCGGCTGGAAGAGCGCCTCCCCTTCTTCGGTCGGCCCGTGGTGGAAGAGGATGCCGACGACGATGGGTACGCCGTCAGGTGAGGTGCCCAGGCCCGCATACGCGCTGGCATTCTCGGGCGCTCCCTCGGTGAACGCGCGGAACGCGCGCAGGACGTCGAGAGCCATCGGACGTGGCCAGACCAACAGGCCGGCCAGGACAGTGGGCCCGACGCGGTGCAGGCGGTACTCGAACGACGTCACCACGCCGAAGTTTCCGCCGCCGCCGCGGATGGCCCAGAAGAGGTCCACGTTCTCGTCGGCACTGGCGGTGCGCAGTTGACCGTCGGCGGTAACGATGTCGACCGAGAGCAGGTTTGTCGCAGCTGAGGCCGTACGTTCGCCCGAGCCAGCCGATTCCGCCGCCTAGCGTGAGGCCGGCGATGCCGGTGGTCGACACGACGCCAACAGTCGTCGCCAGGCCAAACGCCTGGGTTTCCGCGTCGAACTCGGCCCCGGTCAGGCCGGCTTCGGCGCGCACTGTTGCTTGGGCCGGGTCCACGCGAATGCCCTTCATGGGCGACATGTCGATCATGAATCCGCCGTCGCAGACGCTACTGCCAGCAGCGCTGTGGCCGCCGCTGTGCACAGCCACCAGCTGCTGCTGGTCGCGCGCGAAGTTGACTGCGGCGACCACGTCGGTCGGGTCGGCACAGCGGACGATCGCCGCAGGTGAGCGGTCGATCATCGCGTTCCAGATCCGCCGGGCACTCTCATAGCTCTGGTCAGCAGGCCGGAGCACGCGGCCGCGTACGCTATTTGCGAATGTCTCCAGGCTCTGATCGACAGCCATCCTGGCTCTCCTCTCTTGTATGCCAGTGTCGCCCGTGAAAATGGTCTCGTGCCGCTACCGGCGCCGGCAATGCCGGCACGGCCGAGACGCTGGCGTTCGATGTGTACGCGCATGAAGCTGTACGCGCGTGAAGCAGCTGAATCCACATTCGTCTGACGGCGACGCAGCGCACGAGGACTTCGAGCAGGTGACTGCGAAAGCGTTCGACTTCGCGCTCGCGGTCGTCGGCCACGAGCTCGGTGCCGCCGAACGGCTGCAGGCCATGGCGTTTCTCGGTTGCGTCCAAGGCCGCGACCTGCCGTGTCAGGTAGTCGTAGCCGGACCCGGTGATGAGCTTGTGGAGCCTTTTCGTCAGGGTACGTGAAACTGATCTCCGTTGATGCCGCGAGCGTGCTTCTGCCTCGGGCCGATGGCGGGTCGGCGTCGCTGAGGTGATAGGGGCGCCTGCCCCGTGCCCAGTTCGTCGAAGCTACGAACCTCGCCCAAGAAGCTCGGGTGGACGCGAAGGACCTGAAGGAATTGCTGGGGTCGTAGGCGGAAAGTCAATGTCGAGCCTGTACGGCAGGTTCTGGCCGAACTCCTCGGCGTCTCGGACAGGATGCGCTGGAACTGTGCGAACTCTGGGACGCCGCGGAACTCAGCCACCAGCTCTGCGAATCCGGCGGCCAGACGGTCCTTGCGCAGGCCGTCGGCGAGGAGACGGTCGTGAAACCGATGCATCAGCTTCGACGGCATCGTGTACTTGCTGGCATATGAAAGCTGGTAGTCAAGGCGCCGGTCCGCATCGAGTGATGTTGAGGCGAGCGCCGTGCGCATTTCGCGCTTGGGAAAGGTGCGCGTGCACTGGCTACAGGTGAAGCTGTACGCGATTGGCGATCCGTCGTCGGCGGGGTTCTGCGCGTCGTACTTCCATCTGAAGTAGGACCCCCCTCGTACCGCCCGGCGGTATGAGGTCGCTCGCTACCTATTGGGGACTTGCCCAGCATGATGTTGATCTTTGACCAACGCGTTCCTGCTGTGCGGCAGACGCTGAATCTCCCGGCGTGGACTCTGGTCGACGACCGCGATCGTTTGACCGCGGAAGCAACCGGGATGATCATGGGCCGATATGGAGTCCCATTCCAAAAACTTGCGGACACCTGACGAGGCGATCCGGTTCCCGGGGATCACCGAGGATCTGGTCGACCTCGGCGATCTGACGGTCGGTCGCTCGGTCCAAGAACCGGGCTGGAGATGGTCCACGCACTTACGGCCCATAGTCGGCGGAGACTGGTGCAAGGCGCGCCACGTTGGGGTCGTACTCTCCGGTCGGTTGGGCGCGAAGCTCAAGGATGGCACGGTGCTTGAGCTTGGGCCCGACGACGTCTACGACATCCCGCCCGAGCACGACGGCTACACCATAGGCGACGATCCATGTGTGCTGCTGGAATGGTCGGGACTCCGCGCCTTTGCCGGCTTTCGAGCCGGATCGCACGGTCGGATCCTCGCTACGTTGCTCTTCACCGACCTCGTGGACTCCACGCTCATTGCCAGCCAGCTGGGGGACGTGGCCTGGCGCGAGCTCCTTTCCATACATTTCGAGGCGGCGCGGGCGCAGATAGAGCGGTTCGGCGGCCGAGAGGTTAAGACCACCGGCGACGGGCTTCTGGCTACCTTCGTCGGGCCCGCACAGGCGCTGCACTGCGCTGTAGCGATCTGCCATGCGGTGAACCGGGAAGGCCTCCACCTCCGTGCGAGCGTGCACGTCGGGGAGGTCGAGCTAGTCGGCTCCGATATCCGAGGCGTCGCCGTCCATGAGGCGGCGCGAATTATGGCGAAAGCCGGGGAGGACGAGATCCTTGTGTCGGAAATCACGCGCACGCTCGCGCTGACTTCAGGCCTTGCCTTCCAGGATCGCGGTCGCCACACCCTCAAGGGGTTTCCCGACAAATGGCGCCTTTTCGCCTACCTCGGGGATTCTCAGTCTCCGCCGGAGTGATGCGGCGCGGCGCCCGTTGAGCTTGATACTTTGCCAGCGCTGCTCGGCCGAATCCCGGACGCCCTACTCGCAAGGCTTGACCCCGACCACGTCGACCTGTACAAGGTCCACCGCTTCGGCCTGACCCGCCAATCGAGGAGACGATAGAGTCCGGCGGCTCGGGGGATAGGGGTACAAGACTACGGACCAACTACGGACCAGACCAACCAAACACAGGTGCATGTCCGCGGTTGACAACGGACATCAGTGGGCGATAGTTCACGCTCAGCGACCGACAAGTCCCGATCTGGGGGTCAAGGGGTCGCGAGTTCAAATCTCGCCAGCCCGACTGAGTAAATGACCTAGTGAGGGGATGATTCCTCCGCCTTATTGACTTGTTTGATGATCGGTTCACCTTCTGACCACCTTTTGTCGAACTGCGCCGTGCAGATGAACTCGGGTCGGGCCACGGCCAAAGCGTAGTGACCAGGGCAGCGGCGACTGTCGGCTGGCGCGGTCGGGAGGACCGACCTTAGGCGAACCCGAACCCTGGGAGATCCCGAAGATCAGCATGTCGCGGCCCCCGGCCACCAGAAACGGCCTGCTGCTCAAGCCGCTGCTCGATCTGTTCGCCGGTGAGTCCCATGGTCACCAGCAGATTGCCGCAGGGCTGCACGGCGAATTCGATGAGAACTCGAGGTTCGGTTGGTCTACCGAGTAATACCGAGACGACTGGAGGTTGTGAGCATGCGAAAGATCGTCGTATCTGAGTTGTTGTCCCTCGACGGCGTGGCCGAGGCTCCCGACACGTTCCTCACCGACTGGGACGACGACGTGATGGACGCGAACATGTCCGCTCTCATCGACACGCAGGACGCCGTCATCCTCGGCCGGCGCAGCTACGACGAGTGGGTACGGTTCTGGCCGGAGAGCACCATCCAACCGTATGCAACGTTCATCAATGCGGTCGCGAAATTCGTTGTGACGTCTACCCCGCTCGATCGGGATTGGGCGAATGCGCGTGTCGTCGAGGGCGGTCTGATCGAGTTCATCCGTGAGTTGCAGGACCAACCCGGTGGTGACATCGGCGTCCACGCCAGCATCTCGGTCGCTCAGGCGCTGCTGGCCGCAGGCGTCGTCGACGAACTCAAGCTGGTGATCGCTCCGACGATTGCCGGTTCGGGACGTCGGCTCCTTGACGGACTGCCGGCCCGGCGGCTCGAATCGATCCGAAGCGCGACGTCGCCAACTGGGAAGCTGCTCGTGGATTACCGCATCATTCGTTAGCCGACCCCTCTCTGAACCGTCGCTCATCCGGTCCACTCGAGCACCCCCTACCGGTCGTGCGCACGAGGAGGGCTCAGCAAGCACGACCGCACAGCACAGAAGTACAGGAGCGGCCTTGCCCTGACCTTCTGGCAATGGCGACCAGACTTCCCATAGGCAACAGCTCACCCCGGCCTAATGGAACCCGGCCTTGGATCAGTGCTCCACTGATGGTCCGCTCGAGAGAAGATCGCCACCCAATATGGCGAGGATTCCAACCAGGTAGAGGAGGAACTCGCTCAACATCAGGGCCACCTCCCGCTTTGGGCATAGCCCTTCCCGGCATCACCCGAGCTCGGTGCTTCGCAAGGTCTTCATCTCGGACTGCATCTCAACGCCGGCCGGCCGGGTTTGATTTCTCGCGCTAGTCAGGTGGCCCGTTCTTCGCTGTTCCTAACCAGCTCCGGCTGGGCGTCGCAATAGAGCGAACTTCGTCGTCGGGGCGGCCGACGTGCGCATTGCCACCCAGTCCAACACATAGACCACAGGTCCCAACCAGCGCGCAGAGCGGGGCTTGGCTTTGGATCGTCGCGCTATCCAGCTCCACCAGGACCGATATCTGGCCATCGCCTTGTTCGAGCCAGCCTCGATGGGATTGTTCGCGAGTACGCAGCCGTGCTCGACTGCGACCAATTCCAATCCGAGAGCGACCAGCGGCGAAACATAAGAAGCCATGACTCGCGCCCGCGAATGCTTTTCCGGATCGTATGGCAATTCAGCAGTTGTCGTAATCAGGATCGGCTCGGCAAGCAGCAGGTAACCACCAGGTGCCACTACGGCAGCCAAATTTGCCAGGCTGCGATCAAACAGCTCATCGTGCGTTACATGCAGCAGCACGTTAATGGATGAGACGAGACTCCACTGAGGTTGGATGTCATCTGCAATCAGACCGCCCCGTTGGCTGACGTCGGCAACCCAGAAGCGGCCGTTAGAGTGGTGCTGCTGAACCTCCTCTATAGCGGCAGGAATCAAGTCGAACCCGTCTACATTCCAGCCGAGTCGGTCCCAGAACGTAACCCAGTAGCCTTTTCCAATTCCGACTTCCAGGGCCCGATCACCCGGTTGGGCACGTACATGATGGCGCTTAATGAAGGCCCGCAAGTTCCTAGCAAGCGCCCGATACAACCACTTGTTGATTGCGTCTGGCAAAGCCGATTGCCCAACTGCACTCAAACCATCGCGTTCATGCAGCTTTCCCCAGTATTCGGTCGCAGAATAGGGCACTGGGCGCTTCCGATCTCCCGTATTTCGGACTAACGACACTGGGCAGTGGGGCTAGGGCAACCCAGGTAGACCTTGCCGGCTTGGAAAGAGGCAGTTAGATCGAACAACCGGTGGCAACCGCATCGTAGCGCGATCGCTCGGGCGCCGATGCGCATGGATGATCGTCGTCCCTGGAGGCGCTCGCCCAGGTGAGGCCAGCCGACGACGGCGTTAAGGCACTGACCACCGCGATCGCCGACGTCAAAACCAACCCGGCAAGCGGAGGCCTCGGACTCGTCGGCCCTCCAGCCAAACGCGCAGCAAGTCAAGACGGCATTCGCCGAGTTGCAAGCGGCGTCAAGCGGCACGACAGCCGACAATTTCAGACAGAAGGCGCCCACAATCGCCGCGGCCATGAAGCAGGTCGCCACCGCGACGGATGCGTTTCGCTCCACGCTGAGCCCAGAGCTGCCCGGGTAGCTAATGCTCGAAGTAGCAGGCCGCGGCTCCGAAAGAACGGTTGCCTGAGCATATTTGGCGACACTGGCGGCCAGCGCTAACCGAGACCATCCCGGGCTTTGACTAGGCCTTGCTGCCGGCTCGCCCGGGCATGATGCGAAGAAATTCTTGTTCTTCGCCGCATAACAGCTCAGGTGGCCGCGCTCTGGGGGTCTGGGGCTGAAATTTTGCGCACCGCCCTCCATGTCGGCACGCCCTGCTCGTCGCCACTGCCCAAGAAGACGCCGACGGAGAGCCTCGGTGCGACTCCGAGCTAGATCCTGAACATAGCTTCTACTTCACAAGGGCGAAGCCTCCGGTCCAGCTGATCTTTCCGGCGCTCGCGAGGGTTATCTGCAGCAAGCCCAAAGCCTCGAGTTCTCGAGCCCGATCGAGTGGACCGGCATCGATGGCGTCAAGGCCGCCGGCGGTGATGGCGTCGATGAAAGCGGACTTGGCCTCGGCGTGGTCACCCGCAACCAACACAGTGGTCTTGTTCGGTCCGACCGATTTGATATCGAGGGTCGGGGCGAATGTGGTGTTGAAGGCCTTGAGCACACGCGAGGACGGCAGTGCGGTGGCGAGCTCCGCCGCGTGTGAGCTGTGGGCTGGGACAACGAGGGAGTCGAGCGTCTCGAGGTTGAGCGGATTCGTGATGTCGACGACGATCTTGTCGGCTAACTGGTCGGAGTACCGGTTGAGGATGTCCTGGACGGCCGGGTGGTACACAGCCAGGATCACGATGTCACCGCTTACTGTCTTCTCGGTGTCCGAACTGCCGATGTGGTCAACCGTAGCCCCGCCGTCGCTGAGAACCTTGGCGATCGCGGTGCCCATGTTGCCGCTTCCGAAGATAGTCACATTGGTCATGCCTTGTCCTAAGCCTCCTTGCGATGTAGATGTCTAGATTGGTTGTAGGTACAATTAATCTAGCAGGTATTACTTGTAGATACAAGTTTTGCGGGTAGCCTTGGTCTATGGGTGAGACGCGGTGGCTGACCGCCGACGAGCGGCGGGCTTGGGTCAGATTCGCAGCAGTCGTCGAGCTGCTTCCCGGTGTCCTCGACACACAACTGACGCGCGAGGAGAACCTGACGCATTTCGATTATTTCACGCTGGCGATGCTGTCCGAGGCGCCCGCCCGCACGCTGCGGATGACCACACTGGCCGCTCAGACCAATTCAACGCTCCCCCGGCTATCGCGTGTGGTCTCGCGCTTGGAGGCTGACGGGTACGTCGAGCGCACGCAGTGCGCTGACGACCGGCGCGCGACAAATGCAACGCTGACGGCCGCCGGATGGAAGAAGGTGGTCCGAGCTGCCCCGGGCCACGTGTCGACGGTCCGGTACTACGTCGTCGACGCCTTGACACCCGCCCAGATCACCCAACTCTCCCGAATCTGCGAACGCTTGCTCGCACGGCTAGACCCAGACGGACGCATGTTCGCGCCAGCCGGGGAAGTCTGAT
>DATFBI010000240.1:0-34758 GCA_035253925.1 Propionibacteriaceae bacterium | reverse complement strand
ACAGTGAATGGCCCGATTCGCTGGCTGGGTTGCCAAACCCGCCAGTCGAAATGTTCGGCAATTGATGGACCGGACTCGCTCACCACCTCACCGTCGCGATCCGGCACTTCGTAAGCCCGGGCGAGCCGGGCGCCGGCGTTCGCTGGCGCGTAAATCGGCCGGCGGGGCCAGGGAGCGTTTGGTGAGTAAGATGCAGCCACGTGATAGCCACAAAGATCCAGACAGTGATCGGCATGCAAGTGGCTCAGGCCGATGGCATCGACATCCCGGGGGTCCAGATAGCGGTAGAGCGCACCCATGGCTCCGGGGCCACAGTCGAGAAGCAGCGAAAAGGTCCGATTGTCGTAGGGTGCCTGCACTAGGTAACTGGACGCGGGCGAGTCTGGCCCGGAGATCGAGCCGCTGCAGCCTACGACGGTCAGTTTCATCATCAGACGAACTGCTCGACATCGGTAACCAAGCCGCCCATGAGACGGTGCCCGACACCTTCGAACGCCTCCGGGCTGCCCGTGGTCAAGAACCGGTAGTTCGCCATTCGAGGCTCATCGTGGGTCAGCCCACGCCGGGTGAGGACGGCGTAAACCTCCTTGGCGCACTCGTCGGCGCTCGACACCAAGCTGACGTTGTCGCCCAGCACATAAGAGATAACGCCGGTAAGCAGCGGATAATGCGTACAGCCCAAGATCAACGTGTCGATATCGGCTTGCTGCAGGGGTTTCAGATACTCCTCCGCGCAGGCCAACAGCTCAGGGCCGCCGGTTATGCCCGCCTCGACGAACGACACGAAACGCGGACAGGCGGCGGTATGCAGCTCAACATGCGGAGCCGCCGCGAATGCATCGTCGTACGCCTGAGACGTGGCGGTCGCCTCGGTACAGATCACTCCAACACGACCGGATCGCGTCGCTGCCACCGCCCGACGCGCTGCTGGCAAGATCACCTCGACAACCGGTACGGCGTAGCGTTCCCGAGCGTCGCGGAGTACGGCCGCGCTGCCGGAGTTGCATGCGATGACCAAAACCTTGACTCCCTGATTTACCAGATGATCAAGGCATTCGAGCGCATACTCCCGGACCATGGCAATCGGCTGCTCGCCGTACGGGGAACGTGCGGTATCGCCCAGATAGATGATGTCCTCGTGGGGAAGCTGATCGATGACTGCCCGAGCCACAGTCAGTCCCCCGAACCCCGAGTCGAAGATACCGATCGGGGCATCTGTATCAGCCACCACGAGCGCTCAGCCTACAAGTATTCAGTTGAGTGGCCCTCAGACTTCGCGATTCGGCTAGGCGATCGTCCGGGAGCGGCCTTTTGATGGCGAGCGGAAGTCCAGAAACTATGCCCACACTTGGGTATCTAGGAAGTCCTCGCTGGCATCGAGGTCGCCGGTATAGGCCCCCGTCGACAGGTACTTCCAACCACTGTCGGCAATGATCAGCACGATGTCCGCCGACTCGCCTGCTGCCACGGCCTTCGCGGCTTGCGCCAAGGCGGCGTGCACGATTGCCCCGGATGAGAGTCCGGCGAAGATCCCCTCCCGCTCCAGCAGCTCTCGGACGCGCCGCACTGCATCCCGGGAACCCACGGAGAATCGCGATGTGACGTAGGAGGCGTCATAAAGCTCGGGAACAAAACCTTCCTCGAGGTTGCGCAGACCGTAGACCAACTCGCCATAGCGTGGCTCGGCGGCGATGATCTTGACCTCTGGTTTCTTCTCGGCAAAGAAGCGGCCAATCCCCATCAGAGTCCCCGTGGTACCCAGCCCGGCCACCACATGTGTCACCTCCGGAAGGTCTTCCAGAATCTCCGGCGCCGTGGATAGGTAATGAGCCTCAGCGTTGGCTGGATTGCCGTACTGATAAAGCAACACCCAATCGGGGTGCTCAGCCGCCAGCTGCTTGGCGACTCGGATTGCCTCGTTCGACCCTCCAGCGGCCGGCGTGGAGACAATCTCTGCTCCCCAGATTGTCAGCATCTGCTTGCGTTCGGCCGAGGTGTTCTCCGGCATGACGCAGATCAGCCGATAGCCACCGAGCTTGGCTGCCATGGCGAGCGCAATACCGGTATTTCCGCTGGTGGGCTCAAGAATTGTCGCTCCAGGTCGGAGCGTCCCATCAGCCTCGGCGGCCTTGATCATCTGTAGCGCAGCGCGGTCTTTGATGGAACCCGTCGGGTTGTAGTCCTCAAGCTTTGCCCAGAGCCGTACGGTTCGACTTGGTGATAACCGCGGCAGGCCCACTAGCGGGGTATGCCCGACCGACTCGGCGAGCGAGGCGTACCGGACCATCAGCGAAGCCGATCAGCCGCCGGCGACAGCAGGCAGCACTACAACCACGTCGCCATCGGAGGTTGGGGCATTGAGCCCACCACTAAAGCGGACATCCTCGTCATTGACGTAGACGTTCACGAACCGGCGCAGGGTTTCGGCCTCGACAATCCGATCTTTCAAACCAGGATTGCGCGCCTCGATGTCGTCGAGCACCTCCTGCAGGGTCGCTCCATTACCATGCACCGCCTTCTGTCCACCGGTGTAGGTGCGGAGAACCGTCGGGATCCTCACCTCTACTGACATCGAGTGTCTCCTGTATGCCTGGGTACTCCTGCCAACGACTGGCCTTCGAGGCCTATTCCGTGACCTGGATCTCTTCTTCGGTAACCGCGCCATCGACAATACGGAACGACCGTACGCTGACCGGACCCTCAGACGGGCCGGACTCGGCGGTCGACACGATGACGTAATGAGCTTGCGGTTCGCTAGCCAGCGAGATATCGGTACGCGAGGGGTACGCCTCGGTGGCGGTATGGGAGTGGTAGACCACCACGATCTCCTCCCCCGCTGTACTCATCTGTTTATACAAGGCGAACTGCTCTTCAGGTTCGAAGCGGAAGAAGGTCGGCGACCGCTCCGCGTTGATCATCCGCACTAGGCGGGTCGGCACATCCGAGCCCTCCGGCCCGATGATCACGCCGCAGGCCTCGTCCGGATGATCTTCCCGGGCGTGGGCGATCATGGCGTCCACATGCTCGCGGGCGATCTTCAGCACGGCGGTCACATTAGGGGTGATGGCTTAGATCAATACCTGCATCCGGACTGTGAGACCACCAAAGCGAGTGGTGACACCGCCGATCCCGCGCGTGCGATCGCGCGCCGCTGTCCTGGACGAACGAACGAGCAGACACGCTTTTCGTCTGCGAGCGAGAGAGGAAGGCAGCGGCTTCAAAGCGCGATCCTCGCGGAGCGAGCCTGGCGAGCGGAGCAATCAAACTGGCCGCGAGCAGCTCCAAATCAAAATGGCGGCAGAATGCCGAGGCGTTCCAATAGGAAGAGGAAGGCCTCAGCGAAGGGATGATCCTGCGTCGCCTTGCGGATCTCCACCCAATCCAGCTGCTCGCGCACCGCGCGCACCGCAAGCAGCGGTCGCTCAAAATCGCAGTAGTGCTCGCTGAATGACAGCAGCTTGGCGGTCATGATGGGAGTCGGCGGCAGCACCGGCATCCGGAGGCCCAGAACCTCGTACTCCTCAGAGGTGTCAAGCAATTCTTTCACGACGGGAATGCCTGCGAGTCGATGCAGCACATCGACCAGTGCCGGCTCTTCATCCCCATCTGGCGAGTCGTCCTCGAGGTAGGCCTTAAAAAGCCAATCTTCCGGCGGCCGTTCGATCCGTAGCCCCGCAGCAGTGATGCTGTTGGCAGCCATCTCCACATCGTTTTCAGCTACCACAAGATCGACATCGTGACTAGGCTCGGGTCCGCCGTGGACCCAGAGGGCATAGCCGCCTCCGAGTGCAAACGGTATGCCGTCGGCCTTGAGTGCCGATGCGGAATGCTTCAGTGCGGTACGCAGCAGCGACTCATCTGATGTCGCCGACGGCGGCGATGATTGCTCAGCGATGATGGGTACCTTCTTCCCATGCGGTTGGCGACATTCAACATCCTGCACGGCCGCTCGATTCACGACGGGGTGGTGGATCTTGATCGGCTTGCTGATGCTATCCGCATCTTGAACGCCGACATCTTGGCACTCCAGGAGGTGGATCGAGATCAGCCCCGCTCTCATCTCGCGGATCTCACCGCAGTCGCCGCCGAGGCCATGGGTGCGACAACCCACCGCTTCGCTGCGGCGCTGTCGGGGACGCCGGGAGCTACCTGGATGGCAGCATCGGAGAACGACCTTCCGGGCGACGCGTTGTACGGCATCGCTTTGCTGTCTCGCTACCCGGCCGACTCTTGGCAGACCCTCCGGCTGCCGCGAATCCGTACCCGTGTCCCGCTCTATCTCCGCACTCCGCGCAAAATGATCATCGTCAAAGAAGAGCCACGAGCGGCGGTAATCGGGCGGCTGCAAACTCCAGCCGGACCAGTCGTGGTTGCCAATACTCACCTGTCATATATCCCTGGCTGGGGCCAGCTGCAGTTGCGAAGGATTCGACGAGATCTCGCTCCGCTGCCGGAACCGGTGATCTTGATGGGTGACCTGAACCTGCCAGGTCGCCGTCCGGAGCAGATCACCGGTTACCGGTCTCTGGCAAGGCACCTGACCTTCCCGGTGGAGCGACCTGATCGGCAGTTGGACCACATTTTGCTGCGCGGTCGACTCGGCCGCGTGACCGCCAGTAGTGCACCGGCCTTGCCACTGTCCGACCATCGCGCACTGATCGTCGACCTATCAGTACCAGAGGAAGAGGCGGCAACATGAAAAAATGGCGGGAGCGAAGCGACCACCAGCCCCAGCGGCGAGCTGCGTCATGATTCACACCGACAACTACCTCCGCTGGGACCACGTGGACTCGGTGATCGAGACACCGACTGGCATTTTGGCGGAGCTGCATGGCGAAAAGCTGAAGATTGATGTGGTACGCCCGGACGTGCTGCGGATCAAGATCAGCCGCGGAGGTGCATTCGACGATTCCCCGACGTTCGCGGTCTGCGTTGACCCACTCGCCGCCTCCGCCGAGTTCAGTGTTGAGCCGGGCGACGCAGTTGTGCGCCTCACAACCAATGCATGCGTCGCATCGCTCTGGCTGGACCCATTTCACATTGACGTGCACCGCAGCGACGGGTCGCCAGTGATCGAAACCGCTCAGGATGCCGATGGTCACTACTGGACGTACGCGACTCTCAACGACTCATTCACGATCCGACGTCGCTGCCGTCAGGAGGACGCGATCTTTGGGTTGGGCGAGAAATCGGGGCGGCACAATCGCAAGGGTCGCGACTTCACTATGTGGAATACCGACGTTCTCAGCCCGTCCGAGACCTTGGAGTTCACAGCGGGCAAGGCGGCAGACGATCCTCGAGGTGATTTCACCAGCGTCGAGTTCGACCCCTACTACGTCACAATCCCGTTCTTCTATCACCAGACCTATCCCGCCGGCACAATGGCGGCATCCTTTATAGACAACGGATATCGTGGCGCCTACGAGTTCTCCAAGGACGACGAGTACCGGATCATCTTTCGCGGCGGTCAGTACACCGAGTACGTCTTCGCAGGGCCAGACATGCCGACGATCTTGGAGCGCTACACCTGGCTAACCGGGCGGACGCTGCCACCGCCGATCTGGTCTCTTGGCTACCACCAGTGCCGATGGTTCCAATACACCCAAGATGCGGTGGAGGCCATTGCGCAACGGCACCGCGACAATGACCTTCCTTGCGATGCGATTTGGCTGGACATCGAGTACATGGACGGCTATCGCGTCTTCACCTGGGACAACGACCGATTCCCTGATCCGCCGGGAATGCTAAAACGCCTTGATGCGCTGGGCTTTCGGGTCATTACGATCATCGACCCAGGCGTCAAATTCGACCCTGGCTACTGGGTGTTCGATCAGGCCGTCGAGCGAGATGTGCTCTGCCGCACTGAAGGCGGCGATCTCTACATCGGTCAGGTTTGGCCTGGCAACACTGCCTTCCCCGATTTCGTCACCGAGGAAGCGCGTACCTGGTGGGGAGAACTGAACGCGGCGCACGTCCTCTCCGGCCTGGCCGGCATCTGGAACGACATGAATGAGCCGGCGACGGGGAACATCTCATCGATGCCCATGCGGTTCGGTCACGGCGAATACTCCCATGAGCGCTATCACAACCAGTACGCGCTGCTGATGGCGATGGGAACTACGGCGGGGTTGCTCGATGCCATGCCGGACCGTCGTACCTTCGTACTGTCTCGGGCCGGTTTTGCCGGCATTCAGCGCTACGCCGCGAACTGGATGGGCGACAACCAGTCGCGTTGGGATCACCTGTGGCTAAGCATCGCCATGGGCGCTGGATTCGGAATCTCCGGGCAAGCCTTTGTCGGAGCAGATATCGGCGGCTTTGCGGGCAACTCGAATGCGGAGCTCTTTTTGCGCTGGATGCAATACGGCACCTTGACTCCGTTCTGTCGCAACCACTCCGAGATCGGCAATGTTGATCAATACGCGTGGGCGTTCGGTGAGGTCATTCAAGATCATGTGCGAACCGCGATCAAGCTGCGCTATCGCCTGCTGCCGTATCTGTATGCCTGCTTCCTGGAGGCCTCGGAGACTGGCGCGCCGGTGCAACGACCCTTGGTTTTTGATCATCAGTACGATGCCACGGTCCGCGACATCGATGATCAGTATCTGCTAGGAAATCAGCTGTTGATCGCACCGGTCGTTGCACCCGGTGTGACAGCCCGGCAGGTTTATCTGCCAGCCGGCGATTGGTACGACTGGCATACCGCCGAGTTCGTCGGCGGCAAGCGATTCACCACCGTCACCACCCCGCTGGACCGAATCCCGATCTTTGCGCGCGGTGGCGCCGTCATTCCGATGTGGCCAGAGGCGCCCGCTTCCACGTACGACTATCAGCCGATTGTTGTGGAGTTGCATCTGTTCATACCGGCAGCTGATGGTGTGTATTACTCGGTTTTGCAGGAAGACGATGGTCTGACCTTCGCCGCCTTGCGAGGTGCTCAATACCGAACAACCTTCACCGTGGAACGAGCTGGCGCCCAGTTGAGTGTCAATTCCGAGGTCAGCGGTGCTGGTTATCCGGAATTTCGGCGGGAGCGTTTCGTTCTGGTGCTCCATGGCGCCGCACCTGCTACCGGACAACTCGACGACGTCATGATCACTGGCAGTAATGGCCGCTTCGAGATAGCCAACCGCGGCACCGGCTTCCGCTTTGCTTGCACGGTGGCCGGGTGAGATCCGTTTCTGCCCTCGCCCTGCCGGCCCTGCCTAGCCCTTTCCCAAAGTGGACGAATACGACCTGCGACACGCGGATGCCGCTTGTTGTCTCTGACCCCTTTCTAGGAGGACTTCAACCAAGAGCTGGCATCCAGATGCTGCAAAAGATCATGTGCAGCCAGTTCGATCTCCTTGTGCCGCCACTCCGATGCCCGGTAGACACAGGCGATCAGCGCCGTACGGTGCACGCGTCGGAAATCGCCGAAGACAAACCCGTAGCGGGCCTTGGTCTGGTCAGCAACACCCTCGGTCAGTCCGAGATGCCAAGCGGCGTACTCCTCCCAAGAATGCCTTTCGAGAAATGCGTTCTGGGCATCGGCCCGCGGCTGCACCTCGCCCCAGTCGCTGTCGAGGATGTATTGCCTGGCGTCGATCAGCCGTCGGCAGTTTTGAACTGCGGCCTTGTTCAGCGCATATTTCGCCATGTCCTGCCGCCTTTCGCCCTAGAGCGCCGCTACCAGGGTTTCCTGTGCGAACCCGAGCCAGTCGTACACACTCACCATGAAGCTGCGCGGGTCGTCGTCTGGAAGCGCCGCCAGTTCATCCGATGTGGCTGCATCTTTGATGCCAAGACGGGTTGCCACAGCGAGCCGCACGCTGGTCAGGGTACGCAACCAACTTTCCACCTCCTCGCGCGGGATCTTGAGGTCTCGGGCGCCCAGTTCAGTTGTTGCAAGTCTGTTGAGCACGACCCGGGCTTCAGCAACCTTGGTGGCCTTCAGATTGCGCTCGGTGAAGCGCCGGAAATCTGCTGCGGCCGCCGGGTCATCGGGATATGCGTCGGGGAAGAGCCGCTTGAGAACGGGATCCTCCAAAGGTCCCGGCTCATCTGGTTCACCTTCGAGATCTTTAACAATCTCCTCAAAAGGATCAGTAGTTTCGGTTTGATCCGCAAAGCCCTCAGGCTCACCGTCGGAGACCAGCTCTATCAGCTGCATGATCAACGAAGCCAGCAGTTCCACTTCGTATGGGCTGAGCTGGGTAACGATCATCCCCCGGCGCTTATGGAATTTCTTCATGTTTGATTGCCTCACTCGCCAAGCTCGCTCGGCGCGGATCGCGCCGCATTGATTGCCTCGCTCGCCAAGCTCGCTCGGCGCGGATCGCGCCTTTGGCGCCCGCCTACTTCGTCGTCGCTCGGGGACGAAAAGCATGTCCCCTCCCTCCTCCTCAGCACGGCGGGAGGCGCGATCCGGGTTCGCATGGCTCCAATGTTGCTAGCGTGCGGCGCAGATTCACTTGTCTGACTTGTCGAGGGTCGCCCAGAGGCCGTATTCGTGCATGGCAGTGACATCCCGCTCCATCGCCTCGCGAGTACCACTGGAAACAACCGCCTTGCCGGTGGTATGCACCTGCAACATCAACTTCTCTGCCTTGGATTTGGTGTAGTGGAAGTAGGTCACGAACACGTGTGTCACATAGGACATGAGATTGACAGGGTCGTCCCACACGATGGTCACCCATGGTGTTTGGGTCAGGACTTCGTCAACTGGGCGCTCAGCGATGGCGGTGCCGCCTGCTGGCGTTCCGTTTTCCCCCTCCGCATCGGGCATAGGAACCATTCTTGCAATGTCAGTGCGACTCCGGGCAGCGCTCCGGCCAATGGATTGGACCGAGCGCTCCCACCTTCCGCACAAGGTCGGGTACGCGGCATGAAAACAGCCGTTTGACTTGTCATTCGTGGTTTTGTGCGCAGAAACGTCGAAGTGGCCGAGGTACCCCAGGCTCCAGCCCGTGACTAGGCTGACGCCGTGACCGCGACGGACCCGGCGCCTGATCTCGCGGCGGGTTGGGAACCGAGTGAGGTCCCGACCACCGCGCTGTTGACCGACCAATACGAACTAACCATGGTCCGCTCCGCACTTCGAGCCGGAACGGCTAACCGACGCTGCGTCTTTGAACTCTTTGCCCGCCGCCTGCCCGGGGGCCGTCGCTACGGCGTCGTCGGCGGGGTCGGAAGAGCCTTGCGTGCCCTGCGGCACTACCGCTTCGACGAGGAGGCACTGACTTTCCTGCGCGATCGGAAGGTAGTTGATCAAGCCATGGCGGATTGGCTGGCCAACTTCGCTTTCTCCGGTGACATCTGGGGATATCCGGAGGGTGAGATCTACTTCCCCGGTTCTCCGATCGTGATCGTGGAGAGCACCTTCGGCGAGGCAGTCATTTTGGAGACGCTGCTGCTAAGCATCTACAACCACGACTCCGCCATCGCCTCGGCAGCCTCCCGAATGACCGCAATGGCCGGGGATCGGCCGTGCGTCGAAATGGGTTCGCGCCGGACCCATGAACTGGCGGCAGTGGCGGCCGCTCGTGCCGCGTACGTCGCCGGCTTTGCGTCGACATCAAACCTGGAGGCCGGCCGCCGCTATGGGGTGCCCACCCTTGGTACCGCGGCCCACGCCTTTACCTTGCTGCACGCCAGCGAGCGCGAGGCATTTGCCGCCCAAATCACTGCGTTGGGCGAGGGAACCACCCTGTTAGTGGATACCTATGACGTCGTGCAGGCCGTCAAGACCGGAGTCGAGCTCACCGAGGGCAGGCTGGGTGCGATCCGACTCGACTCGGGCGACCTCGGCGTGCTGGCCTCTCAAGTGCGCGAGCTGCTGGACTCCCTCGGTGCAACCCGTACCAAAATTGTTGTGACCAGCGACCTCGACGAGTTCACGCTCGCGGCGCTGGCAGGTGCACCGGTTGACAGCTACGGGATCGGGACGGCCTTGGTCACCGGCAGCGGCCACCCGACCTGCGAGTTCGTTTACAAGCTGGTGGCGCGAACTGAATCCGACGACCTGGACGCACCAATGATCGCTGTTGCCAAGAAGAGCGTGAACAAGATCTCCCTTGGTGGCAAAAAGTATGCCCTGCGACGACTTTCGGCGGACGGCACCGCTGTCGCGGAAATTATTGGAGTCGGCATGCCACCTAGTGGCGACTCGAACAACCGGCCGCTGCTTGTGCAGTTGGTTGACCGCGGCAAGATCATCGGAGATGAACCACTTGAAGTCATGCGCGAGCGACATGTGCGCGTCCGCGCCGAGCTGCCGTTGGAGGCACTGAAGATGTCTCGAGGTGAGCCAGTGATCGAGACGCTCTTCGGAGGCACTGGCGGAGACATAAAAAACCCATATCAGACCGAGCCCAGCGGCGAGTTGCAGGCAGCGGGCAGCGTGGAAGATGCGATCGCTGGGCATACCAGGGAGTTGTGATCATGACACGTGCGTTGATCATCGCTGATCCGCAGCGAGACTTTTGTGAGGGCGGCTCGTTGGGCGTTGCGGGCGGCGCTGCAGCCGTCAGCCGCATCGACAGCTTGCTCAAGGGTGATCACGGCTATGACTACCTCATTGCCACCCGTGATCATCACATCAATCCGGGCTTGCACTTTGCTGATGAGCCGGATTTCGTGAGTTCCTGGCCGCCACATTGTGTTGTTGGCACACCGGGCTCGGAGTTTCACGACAACCTCACTTTCCGTGACTTCTCAGCCGTCATCTACAAGGGTCACTACGCCCCCGCCTACTCCGCCTTCGAGGGAGTTACAGCCGACGGCGAGAAACTGTCCAGGTGGCTGCGGGATCGCGGAGTTGATCAGGTTGACGTCTGCGGCATTGCCACCGACTACTGCGTACGATCCACGGCGCTGGACGCGGTACGTGAGGACTTCGAGACGACCGTCTTGCTGGATCTGACCGCCGCTGTAGCTCCGGACCGGGTACCCGAGATATCGGCGGAGCTGAGAGCTGCCGGAATTGCCATCAAAGAGTCAGTAGGGCGAGCGCCATAAGCGCACGCCATCACCCTTCTGGCTGTGGCGGCACCATCTTGATCAACGTTTTGGGCGCGACTGCAAGGAATGCCTCGCGGCAGATTGCGTTGAGCTCGGCATCGTCGATTCCTGGCAGTTGGACACCGAGCCATCCAAGGTGGCCGACGTAGGGCGGTCGAAAGAAGCGCTCGGGATCGGTTTCGACCATCTCGGCCTGGACTCCGTCAGGCGCGGCACACCAGATCGCGAGCCGTCCGTCGTCGTGGTGATCGTTGAGAAACATGACGAAGCACTTCTTGCCGCGGATGAAGAATGCCGGCCCACCGTGGCTCAGCCGTTCCGATGTCTGAGGTAATGCCAGACAGGCTTTGCGCACTCTGTCGAGCGCCTCATCCACCTGTTGCTGCCCAAACCGACTCACCCCTCTATTTGCACCCACAGTGGTCATGAGCGGCAAGATGCAGCGCGAATCCCTTGCCGGCTCTGACCACTTTCATCCGACGAGGAGAGAGGGCCGGTCGCGATAGCGGCGAGCGTCGACCCGCCGTGCTGAGGAAGAGGGAGCAGAGGCGCTTTTTCCTCTACGAGCGACGACGAAGTGGGCCGATCCCGGCGCGCGATGCGCGAGCAGCTCCAATAGATAGCTGCGTAACCTGCTGGCCATGGAGCTGTTCGACAACCTGTTGGACGACGAGACCCTGGTACGCCGACCACAGGCGCCGTCGGCTGCGGCAGTAGTGCCCAACCACCTGGAACTCCGCGACGCGTACGGAAGCCAGCTCGCGACTCTGGTGGTGCCGGAGGGTCAGCTCGCAGAGGTGGCTCGCCATATTCCGGCCGGCATCACCCTTTCAGTCAGCGTGATCATCAGCGGCGGCGCCGGAGGTCTTCTCGGGTTGGCACGACGTAAGCTGCCCGGCATTGAGATCGTGTCCGCCGAACCCGGACTACGAGATTTTGATGATCTTGCCGGCAGCGCCGCGCGGGTAGTATCGGCTGCCGCGGAACTCGGCAGCGAGACCGCCATCTTTGTGGAGTTGCCGTACGGGCCCGGCTGGGAGGCTGCCGTCGACTTGGTCGAAGCCGCGGGCCTGGCTGGGAAGATTGCTGCCGACGACGCCGAACCCCGACAAACCGCCGAACAACTGTCGATCTTGATTGAAGCCGACCTGCCTTTCAAGATCACCAGTCGATCCGGCAGCAGCTGGTTGGGGCTGCTGAACGCAATCGCTGCGCTGATCGACGGGGCAAGCATCGACGATGCGGCGCAGCTAATTCAATCCAACGGCAATGTTCAGATCAGCCCGCCGGTGTCAGCCGGCGAGGGGGCGCCGTGGTCTCGGATCCGTCGCCGGGTACGTCGCTTCGGCACTGATCGGGTGGCAGATGTGATCAACGAATACGTCGCCTGGCAATCAAGAGGCAGGTAGCGCCTGCCAGTGCAAGCGCCGCTCCGAGAAGCGGAGTCTGTGGAGCAACGCCTCCGGTAATCGACAGTGCCGCCTCTGCTGGCGCCTTGTTTGTGTCCGGCACGCCACGATAGTTAGCCGGCGTCGTAAGCCCGGCGTCAATGCTGGTGTCAGCCGGATTCTCAGTCCCCAGCGCGAATACCGCTGTCTCACCGGCTGGGTCAGCATCAGAGTCGACAGCGGTGTTATCGCCCACGTCGCGGGAGGTGAACACAAGCCCGTCGGGCACGTTGCTGAACTTGATCTTGTAATTTCCAGCCGGCAACCTGTCGAATCTGTAGCGGCCAGTCTTTGAGGTGACCGCTCGAGCCATGACACCCGCGTCGCCACCCAAGAGCTCGACAATAACGCCCGGCACTCCGGAATCGCCCGGGTCCAGCACCCCATTGCCGTTGTCGTCGCGCCAGACCGTGTCACCCACCGAGTAGGCGCCGACCAGGCCGGCACTCACCGTTTGATTCTCGAAGTCGATCAAACTGGCATCCGCGTCGCTGGCCGGTGCCAGATTTGGCGCTCCCTGCGCCAGCTTGAAGACTGGCGTCTGTCCGGTTGCCGGATCAGTGTCAGAGTCCAAGGCCGGATCCGCACCGATTACCCGATGGGTCAAGGTGCGATGGGCCGGGAGACCTGTGAACTTGAGGCGATAGCGACCACCGCGCAGATTGGAGAATCGGTAGCGGCCCGCGGCATCGGTGGTAGTAGTAGCAACCACATTGCCGGCGTCGGTCAGTAGTGACACGGTTGCTGATCCTGCTGGTTCATCCAGCTGCTGGATGCCATCGCTGTTGAGGTCCAGCCACACCCGATTCCCGATGGCATAGCGGAGTGGAGTAATACCCGCATCGATCGTCGGATTGATGTAGCCAGCGACCACCTGGTCGGTTGCTGTCGTAGGTCGCACATTGGGCTCTGCGACACCCAAGGTGAAGGGTGGCGTCACGCCGGAGTAATCCGGGTTCGAGTCGATCATTCGCTGCTCACCGACCGCTGTCGGGGTCAGCCGGAACTCCTCTGGAACGCCGGCAAAGCGCACGGCGTAGGTACCAGCCGGAAGATTGTCGAACAAGTAACGGCCCGATGGCCCGCTTACCGTCGAGGCCACCACCTCGCCGTCGACATTAAGCAGCTGGACACTGATCTGCGCCGCAGGCGATTCCCCAGGATCCTGTACGCCGGACCGGTTGTCGTCGCGCCACACCAAGTCCCCTACCGCGAACCGCGCGAGTTCTGGGCGATCCAGGGCCCGCGATACCTCGGTGGCCTGGGCCGGCGGGGGTTGGGTGGGCTCGGCGGCTGCCAAGACGGGCAGCGCCACTATGTCGACCAGTGTGATGCTGACCAGTGCTATAAGTCCCGCCAGGATGGCGGCTGAGCGGTGAAGGCGCGTACGCAGCACGACAACCCCATTGGACGTGGCCCCCGTGCCCGAAGGCTACGGGTAAGAGCGCCCCGAACGCTCCGACCTCGGCTCAATATAGTCAGCTGCATTCAGGTGTTCAGGCGGTTCCGGCGTTTACCTAAAAACTGTGACAGACCTGAGATCTATGCGAGCTAAGCCTGTCGAAGCCCGGCCGGGTGCCCTTCAACAGGCTCAGGGGCACATTAGCTGTATTAGGCTCAGGGCACATTAGCTGTAATAGGTCTGCGCGGACGGATCACCTGCGTCCTGGCAGCCAGGTCGTGCAGAGCCTGCCGCTTGTGGTGCCAGAGCGGGAAGAGTGCGTCCGCAACCGTGATCAAGCTCAGCAGTGAGCTGATGCCAGGCAGAACCCAGATACTGGTGCGGATGATGGCCGCGCTCCACGCCAGTGGGCCAGGATCGCGACCGCGATCAACCGGCACAACGCGGAGCCCGCAGATCAACTTGCCAGGCGTCGCCGATTTCCATCGCAGAAAGCCAACGTGATACAGCATCGCGACACCGAGTGAGGCGATGGTCAAAATCAGCTGATCGGTGCCGGAAATTAGATCGGTCAGGTTTACCGTGGGTGGCGGCACGCCGAGGCGTTGGGCCTCCATAACGCCACTGAAGTAGTTGGCCCAGGCGCCGTACAGGGATCGCCAGATGGGAAAGGCGACTATGCCGACAATCGCCGAAATGATCAAGTAGTCGATAACCGCCGCAAGCGCCCGCCACCACCAGGAAGCCAGGGCAACACCATCGGCGGTCGTGGTTGCCTGCAACGAACCGGTACGAGGCCTGGGATAGGCCCCCGGCCCGGCCATGCCGGGTGCCGGGTACTGCGAATAAGGAGCCTGTGCGTAGCCGCCGGGCGGCGCAGCGCGATCGATGGTTCGCGTGTTACGGGACCACTGCCAGCCGTCCCAGTAGCGTTCCTGGGTCGGGTTCACCGGGTCGGGGTACCAGCCGCTCGGAGCAGCGTGACGTCCAGGCGGGGCAGGCGGTGAGCCTACTGGGATGTCAGACACCTTTTAATCGTAGTGTCGCGCTGGGGTGCCCTCTTAGCGCCGCCATAGATGACCGACGGCAGGGTAAGGCGTCTCGGCTCAAGGGTCGCCCGGAACCAAGCAACCACAACGACTTGGTTGCAGTTTCGAAATGATTCGGGCTTCCTTCCAACAAGACTGGGCAAGCGGTGGGATTTCCGTTATACATGGACAACAAGGCACCAAAGCCAGAGCGTACTGAGCAAGGACTACTGGTCAGCGTGACACCAGCTGTAATGGCCAGGGCCGTCCCAGCGGCGCATGAGTCGAGTCGGTCGGCCTGTCAGCGTATCCCGATCGGGAGCGGGCCGTTCGCTCATGCTCACTGCACTGAATCTGATCATGCCCAGCACCACTGGTCACCGACGGGATGGGACCGTCCCAGCACCGCCGGTGCGCAAGCTCGCATGCAGCCAGCATTCACCTGCGGCTGCGCGATAAGCCTATGAACGGCCATTAAGGTTCAGACCCCCTGAAGAGGGACGACCAGGAAGGAATGACTCCAGATGCGCTGGAATCAGAAACTAGCGGCAGCCGCAGGTCTGTCCGCGTTGTTGGTCGCAACCTCCGCTTGTGCTGGAGCCGGTGGAGCCGGCGGTGGCGGCGGTGGCGGCGGTGGCGGGGAAAACACGATCAACGTCTTGATGGTGAACAATCCCCAGATGCTCGCGCTGCAGAAGCACATCGGCGAGTTCACGAAGGAGTCGGGCATTACGGTGAACTTCACCGTGAAGCCGGAGAACGAAATGCGCAACCAGGCGGCGCAGGAATTCGCCAATCAATCGGGCCAGTTTGACGTCGCCACGCTGTCGAACTTTGAGATCCCCTGGATGTCGAAGAACAACTGGTTGTGGGCTCTGGACGACATTCAGGCGTACAAGGACGACAAAGAGTTCAACCAGGCCGACATCTTCCCGTCCATGACTGAATCACTCAAGGGTCCGGACGGCAAACTGTATGGCGAGCCATTCTACGGCGAGTCTTCCTTCCTGATGTACCGCAAGGACGTGGCTGACAAGGCCGGCGTAACGATCAAGGAAAACCCAACCTGGGACGAGGTTGCGGCCGCGGCAGCAAAGCTGGATGGTGCCGAATCCGGCATGAAGGGCATCTGCTTGCGCGGTCTACCTGGTTGGGGTGAGGTCATGGCGCCGCTGACCACGGTGGTCAATACCTTCGGTGGTACCTGGTTCGAGAAGGACTGGACGGCCAAGGTCAATGCGCCGGAATTCAAGGAGGCGACCACCTTCTACACCGATCTGGTGAAGGCACATGGTGAGGCGGGCGCTGCTCAGGCTGGTTTTGCCGAGTGCCTCACTGCAACGACCCAGAGCAAGGTTGCGATGTGGTACGACGCGACGTCTGCCGCAGGCAGCCTGGAGGCTCCGGATTCTCCAGTGAAGGGCAAGATGGCCTATGTTCAGGCGCCAGTGAAATTGACGGACGCTTCCGGGTGGCTGTATGCCTGGGCGTGGGCGATCGAGAAGAAGAGCACCAAGCAAGACAACGCCTGGAAGTTCATCTCCTGGGCGTCGTCGCAGAAGTACGAAGAACTCGTTGGTGCGCAGGACGGTTGGGCCACCGTGCCGGCTGGCAAGCGGATATCAACTTATGAGAACCCCGAGTACAAGAAGGAGGCCGCAGCCTTCGCCGATGCCACCTTGAAGGCAATCGAGTCTGCCGATCCGGTCAACCCAGGTGTCCAGCCGCGGCCCACGGTCGGTATTCAGTTTGTCGACATCCCGGAGTTCACCGACCTGGGGACGAAGGTGAGCCAGGACATCTCGGCAGTGATCGCCGGGCAGAAGAGCGTGGATGAGGCGCTCAACAACGGGCAGAGGCTGGCTGAGCAGGTTTCCAAGAAGTACCAAGGCCAGTAACAGGATCTGATGATCTTCGGCAGGCTCAGCCGCAAACCGCTGCAAGCTGAGCCTGCCGAAGCTCAAGATCACAAGCGACAACACAACGCTGGTGTGAACTTGTCGAGAGGCTAGGCAGCCATCTGCGACAGCTCACCTCACATGTGAAAAGGAGGCATGGCGCGCATGGCTACCGCAACCGAGACGCCCCTCGCGACTACGACTGAAGCCAAGGCAACTAGGAAAGAGCCCAAGCTCAGCTTCAATGAACGCTGGCTGGACAAGAAGGGCTGGGCCCGACGAGGACCGCTGTTGCCGGCCTTGGTCTTCATTATCATCTTGACCCAGATCCCGTTCGTGGCGACGCTGATCATCTCGTTCATGAACTGGCAGGCCAACTATCCCAACGAGATCGCCTTCGGAACGCTCAACAACTACGTCACGGTTTTCACCGACCCCGCACTGCGCTCAAGCGTGTTCTTCACGGTGTTACTCACTGTGACTGTTGTGATCGTCTCGCTGGCGTTGGGACTAGGCATCTCGCTGCTGTTGAACCGCAGCTTCTTCGGCAGGGGCATCGTCCGCACCATGATGATCGCCCCGTTCTTGATCGTGCCGGTTGCCGCCGCACTGTTGTGGAAGCACGCGATCTACAACCCCGTCTACGGGCTGCTCAACGGAATCCTCACCTGGCTCGGCGGTCCTCAGCCGGACTGGATAACCCAGTTCCCGCGGTTGGCGATCGAAGTTCAACTGATCTGGCAGTGGACCCCGTTCATGACCCTGATCCTGCTGGCCGGGCTGCAGTCCCGCCCAGGTGACATTTTGGAGGCCGCTGCGGTCGACGGCGCAAACAGCTGGCAGGTCTTCGCCAATATCACGATGCCGCACATGCGCCGCTATCTGGAGCTCGGCGGCCTGCTCGGCTCCATTTACGTTGTGCAGACCTTCGACTCTGTGTTCGTCATGACGGGCGGCGCGTTGGGTACCGCAAACCTGCCTTACACCGTCTACGAAACCCTCTACGCCGCGCAGGACTATGGCCTCGCCTCCGCCCAAGGTGTGGTCGTGGTGATCTTCTCGATTGCCATCGCCACGTTCCTGCTGCGTACCGTATCCACCCTGTTCGCGGAGGAGACCCGATGACCACAGCACTCGCTCCCGCACCTAGCAAGCTCGCTGCTCAGCGAAAGCGATCCAGCGATCGCGGCCGCAGCCTCGGCTCCCGTAGCGGTAACACCTTCGCTGGCATCGCCGCCTGGGCAGTTGGCATCTTGTTCTTCTTCCCGGTGTTCTACATGGTGTTGACCAGCTTTCACTCTGAGGTCAACGCATCAACCAACCCGCCGAGCTTCTTTGCCCCGCTCACGCTCGATGGTTACCGCGAGTTCTTCGGTGCCTCCTCCGGAGCCAGCCCGTGGCCGCCGTTGATCAACTCAGCAACTGCATCGATCATTTCGACAATCCTTGTGATCGTGTTGGCGATCCCCGCGGCGTACGCGCTGTCAGTTAAGCCGATCAAGAAGTGGACAGATGCGATGTTCTTCTTCCTGTCCACCAAGATGCTGCCGGCCGTTGCCGGTCTGTTGCCGCTCTACATCTTCGCGAGGTATCTCGGTTTGTTGGACAACATCAACTACTTGTTGATCTTATACACTGCAATGAACCTGCCTATCGCGGTTTGGATGATGCGGTCCTTCCTAGCTGACATTCCAGTCGAGCTCTTCGAAGCCGCCGCGATGGACGGCGCCGGTCTGATCCGGACCCTGCGGAGCATCATCGTCCCGATCATCTCGCCAGGGATCGCAGCCACCGCGCTGATCTGTTTCATCTTCGCTTGGAATGAGCTGCTACTGGCCAACACGCTGACGGCCGTGGTCGCCGGAACCGCGCCGGTGTTCCTGACCAGTTTCGTGACCTCGCAGGGTCTGTTCCTAGCCAAGGTGTGCGCGGCCGCAACAGTGGTTTCGCTGCCGGTGATCATCGCCGGCTTCGCTGCCCAGGACAAGCTGGTCCAGGGCCTGTCCCTTGGCGCTGTCAAGTAAGGCTGGTCAGATGACTGCACTCAACCAAGCCAACCTCGGATCGCTGTCCATCCCGGTGCCGAGCTACGACCGCTCGCAGGTGAAGGTTGGGATCGTGCACTTCGGCGTCGGTGGCTTCCATCGAGCCCACCAAGCCATGTACATCGATCAGCTCATGGAGCAAGGCAAGGCCCTCGACTGGGGAATCTGCGGCGTCGGTGTAATGCCGTTCGACCTCAAGATGAAGGAGGCAATGCAGACCCAGGACGGTCTCTACATCCTGGTGCTCAAAGATCCCGAGGGAGGCTGGGAGCCTCGGGTAATCGGGTCGATCGTGCAGTATCTGTACGCGCCGGATGATCCTGAAGCTGTCATCGAGAAAATGGCTGATCCTGCCACGCGGATCGTCTCACTTACCGTGACCGAGGGCGGCTACAACTTCCATCCGGTGACCGGTGAATTCGATGCCACCAATCCGGCGGTCCAGGCCGATCTGGCTCCCGGTGCGGTGCCCAGCACCACATTCGGCCTGATCACCGAGGCATTGGTACGGCGCCGCTCTCGCGGCGTTGAGCCGTTCACCGTGATGTCCTGCGACAACATCCAGGGCAATGGTCACGTGGCTCAGGAGGTCTTCACCGCGTTCGCCCGACTCCGGGATCCGGAGTTGGGCGAATGGGTGGAGACAGCAGTCCGTTTTCCCAACTCCATGGTCGATCGGATTACCCCGGTTACCACCGATGAAGACCGAGCCCAGGTCAGCGAACGCTTCGGTGTCGAGGATGCCTGGCCGGTGGTCTGCGAACCCTTCACGCAATGGGTGCTGGAAGACAACTTCACCTTGGGCCGGCCGGCGCTGGAGGATGTTGGGGTCCAGGTGGTGCCGGATGTGGTGCCGTACGAGCTGATGAAGCTGCGACTGCTGAACGCAAGCCATCAGGCGCTGTGCTACTTCGGATATCTCGCGGGCTACCGATTGGTGCACGAGGTTGCCCAAGACCAGTTGTTCGCCAACTTCCTGCTGGAATACATGAACCGGGAGGCTACGCCCACCCTCGCCCCGGTGCCGGGTATTGACCTGGACGCGTACAAGCTGCAGCTGATCGAGCGATTCTCCAATGCCGCAGTCCGGGACACGGTCGCTCGGCTGTGCGCGGAGAGCTCTGATCGGATTCCCAAATGGCTGCTGCCCGTTGTCCGGGAGAATATCGCCGCTGGTCGCGAAGTCACGCTCTCGGCGGCCGTCGTTGCCAGTTGGGCCCGGTACGCCGAAGGTGTCGATGAGCAGGGTGAGCCGATCAAGGTGGTCGATCGGTTGGCCGACACACTGCAGCAGATTGCCGCTCAGCGACGCCAGGACCCGCTGGCCTTTGTAAAGAATCGGGAGCTCTTCGGTGACCTTGCCACCGAGCCGGCGTTCACCGAGCCGTACCTGAACACGCTGAATTCATTGCACAGCAGAGGCGCTCGGGCCACGCTTGAGACCCTCGCCACGCGTTCCGCTCCCGTCTAGCCGCCCCGACGAAACCTACGTTCACCTAGATTCCTGAGGGTCTGCTTTGGTTGCAACCTATGCAGAGCCGCAGGAACCTACGTGGACGTAGGTTGCAGCCAGAGGGCGTTACAGGTAGCTCTCGATATTCGCAGGCCCAGATGGCGGCGCCAACGCCGAGAGCAGTCGCCGCTGACCGGCGGCCGGTGTCGTACTACATCTTCCTGGCTCTGTCGGCGCTCGCGCTGCTTGCGGTCTCGATGTTCGTCACGATCCTGCTACTGGCTAACTTGCTCGTTCCACTCGCTGTGGGTTGAACTCGTTCTGAACCACGCCGATGCGCAGCGAGGTGAGGATTGCGAGCACCGCAACGACCACCATGGACGCCTCAACAAGGCCGAAGGTCAAGGCCAGATTCCCGGTTGGATGAAGCGCCGCGAAGACGGTCCCGGCGAGTCCGATAAAGATCGCCGAGCCTAGGGCGTCGTAGACGTTGAGCGATGAGGCGTTCTTGCCCTGCTCGGCCCCCGCGGAAAGGCTCATGACGGCCAACGAGGTACTGGCAGTGGCAAGACCCATGCCGAGCCCGCCGAGGGTCCAGCTGACAGCGACCAAGCCGTACGGAAGTGCGGGAAAGAATGCGATGAGCGCAACAAGCGCCAACCCAACCGTCACTGAACAGCACCCTAGGGTGATCAGCACGTCACGGCGGATTCGGAGCCAAGGTCGCGATTGCAGCCAGGAGCCGGCGGTCCACCCGACTGCGCCGACTGTCAGCACGGCTCCAGCCTGAAAGAGTGGAACCGACCGCTGCTCTACCAGCATCAGCGGCACGAACGTCTCGGCACCAAAGAAGGCGCCCGGCAGCAGACCCCGCGTCTGGATGACCTGTGACAGTCCGCGACGGAAGCGGATAAAGCCCGGTGGCATGAGCTGCGGCAGTGCGGCCAAAAGCATCGCCAGACCACAGATGAGCAAGGCTAAGCCAATCCAGTCCAGCCGCTGACCAGCTAGTTGCAGAGTGGCCGTGGCAACACACAGCAGCGCCGCAGCCCACAACGGAGCTGGTTTCTGGTTGGTTTCGCCGCTGCGCGGCCGATACTGACCGATCATCCGCCGCAGGCTTGGAAACGCCATGGCACCGCCAAAGATCACCAACGGAATGACGGCGAAGAAGACCCAGTGCCAACTCAAGTGATTGGTCAGCCAAGCCGAGGCTGGTGGACCTACGAATGACGGCAGCACCCAGGCCGTGGATATGTAGGTGAAGACTTTGGGTCGCTGCGTGAGGCTGTAGGCCTGTGCAACGCAGACGAAAATCGCCACATTTATGGTGCCGCCGCCGAGCCCCTGCACCAGCCGACCGGAGACCAGCTGTGCCATATGCTGCGCGGTTCCCGACACCACTAAACCGGCAAGAAAGATCACGAGTCCAGCCAGCAGTGGTTTGGCTGGGCCGATGCGATCACTGATTCGGCCACACACAACAGTGGCGAACAGCATTCCGATCAAGAACAGCGAAAAGGACCAGGCGTAGTAGTTGAGGCCGTTGAGATCACGTGCCGCCACCGGCATTGCGGTTGCCACCGAGATGGTCTCGAAGGCGATGGCGACAATCGTGGCGAAGATACCGATGGTGAGCGCCCGCTGGGAGACGCGTGATGCCGCAACCACGGCAGTGTCGGTCTCCGGGCTGGCCATCTCACCAGTCCACCATGTTCTCTGTGTTCACTCGCGCCCGAGCGTGCTGCGAGCTGCTGCCTAACTCGACGGAAAGTGGTCGGATGCGACACGAATCTCGCGCTCCATCTTGCCGTTGCTGACCACTTGCGGTGTAGGAGCGGGGCTTGCTGGAGATCAATGCGAGCCCACAGTCCAGACGTGTCGAGGAGTCTAAACTGACCAACGTGAGCCAGCAGCTGAGTCCCGGTGCCGAGACGATTGTCGACGAGCGCACCCAGGAACGCCCCGACTACCGCGTTGAGGAAGGCGATCACGAGCGCTTTTCCCACTACGTGCCAAAGAACAAGCTGACCGAGGCGATGGTGATGGGTACGCCGGTGGTCGCTTTGTGTGGCAAGGTCTGGGTACCGAGTCGTGATCCGGAGCGGTTCCCGGTATGCCCGGAATGCCAGGAGATTTGGGAGTCGCTGGAGCCCGGCGACGACGAGGGCTAGCTGCTACCACTGCCGCTGGACGGCGCGGACCTCTAGTCTGACGCCATGGACTCCGCCGTCAACAGCCAGCGAACGCTGGTGCTCGTCCGACATGGGAAGTCCTCGTGGGATCTCGATGTCGATGATCATGAGCGGCCGCTGTCGGCGCGCGGACGTCGCGACGCAGAGGCAATCGGCCGGTGGCTCAGCGAACGATCACTGCGTCCGGACCTGGTCCTCTGCTCGACGGCAGTCCGCACTAAGCAGACTTGGGAGTACGCGATGGCCGGCGGCGCTACGGCTGGCGAGGTCCAATACCGGGGTGAGATCTACCACGCCTGGGTCCCTGAGCTGCTGACCTTGATTCGTGAGGTGCCTGAAGAGATCCATAGCCTGCTGGTGCTCGGACATGCCCCGGGTATCCCCGATCTCGTGGAACATGTCTGCGTACGCACTCAATCCCCCGATTGGGCTCAAATGGACAGCAAGTTTCCGACCAGCGGACTTGCTGTGGTCAACGTGCCGGGCCCTTGGCGCGAGCTAGGAAAGGCGCGCGCGAGGCTGGACTGTTTCGTGGTGGCTCGCGGCTGATCTTTCGGGCTTGCTGCTCGCGCATCGCGCGCTTGGAATCCGACGTCGTGGTTACCCTTCGCGAATCATGGGATTGGAAGCTTGCTCTGTCCGCGGGTTGCCTTCGCTCATCGCTCCTCCACACAGCTCGCCGCTGGGGCTGGTGCTCGCTACGCTCGCGCAATTTTGTCGGAGATCGTCGGGCGCGCGATTTGCCGACGCTCGCAGCCTGTGGCGACTTCGGTCAGTGGGCCTTGGCTATCAGATCGGCGACGAACTGGAGCTTCGCGATCACTGGCTGTGCCAGAACGAAGGGATAAAGATCGGGCTTGCCCATGCTGCGGTTGATCTGATTCAAGCCCTTCGTCAGCGGCAACCAGGTCTTCGCAATGACATCAGCCATGGCTGCTTCCAGTGGAACGGCTGACTGATCTGAGAGCATCCCGAACTGCTCGGCTGTTTGAAGCGTGTCGGCAATGTGCAAGAAGTGACCGAACACTTCCGCGAAATCTTCTAGCGGATGCATGGTTGCGTACGCGCTGACGAACCTGTCTTGCCAATCTCGGCCAGAGCCGGTCGAGTAGTGGCGCTGCAGCGCCTCCTCATAAGACGTCGTTTCGTCTCCAAAAAGCGCTCGGAACTCCTCGCGCCGTTCTTCGGTGAGCGCTAGCACCTGGCAGTAGTAATGGCCGATCTCATGCCGAAAGTGCCCCAGCACCGTACGGTACGGCTCGTCCATGCTCTCCCGTAACGCCTCACGATGGGCGTCGTTGCTCTCGGCTAGATCAAGGGTGATGATCCCGTTCTGGTGACCAGTGATGATCTTGCTCTGGGTACTGGAAAGCAGGTCGAACGCCAGTCCACTAGAGCCGTCACTGATCTTGATCGGCAGCTCGAGCTCCTCGAGTCCGAAGATCAGCCGACGCTTGGCGGCCTCAGCGACCCAGTATTGGGCTAAGCCGACAGTGTCGCCGTCAGCTGGCCGGGTACGGGTCAAGCGGCAACTGAAGCACAGTCCGAGCGTTGACGCCGGATCGGCGATCCAGTTGCATCCGCAGCGGTTCAGGTTGGCACAGATCGGGCGATCGGCGTTGACAGCCACCATGGCATGCTGCTGCCGCGAGTATCCGACTGAGCTGCCGCATGTCACACAGACCGAATTCTCAAAGAAGAGCTCGGCGCCGCAGACTTCACACTGAAAGGCACGCACGATCGCCCACTTTGCCAGCCGCTGTTCGCCGGGCATAACGCGGGTCTAGCCTGTCCGGATGATCACTGCGCTGCACGCCCTGCTCTATTCAGAGGACCCACCCGCTACCCGAGCCTTCCTCCGCGACGTGCTCGGCTGGCCCTATCTGGAGGACGCCAAATCCGAGTCCGGTTGGCTGATCTTCCGCTCAGGCCCAAGCGAACTCGGGGTGCATCCAAGCGGCTGGACCTATGGTGGCAAGTCGACGACGGTGCCCATCCATCACGAGGTCTCGTTTATCTGTGACGATCTCGCCGCAACTATGAAGGAGCTGAGCGCCAAGGGTGCGGAGTTCAGCGGCGAGCCGGCCGACTACGGCTACGGGCTCATGATCAAACTTCGCGTTCCGGCCGCCGGCGAGGTCGAGCTTTATCAGCCGAGTTATCAGCCCTCGTACAGCCTCTAGGAGCTCGCTGCCGCAGGATCGAGTCGTCGAGGACAGCTGGAACCACCACCGGGTGAGCTGCCGACCGTGCCCTGAGCCCGTCGAAGGGCGCGCTTCGACAAGCTCAGCGCACAACCGTTGAGGCTGTTTACGCCTCGGCCATATCGACCGAAACTTCCATCTTGGATTTCTTCGCTTCGGTGAAGATCACACCCTTGACCGGGGGTACGTCGCCGTAGTCGCGACCCCACGCAACAGTGGTGTGCGAGTCGTCAATGACGCGGTCATTGGTGGGGTCGAGATAGAGCCAGCCAGTACCCGGGATCCAGCAGCCTACCCAGGCATGGCTAGCAGCATCCTGAGCCTGCCGCGGCTTGCCCGGCGCTGGCCGCGATGCCAGATAGCCGCTGACGTAGCGTCCCGCCAGACCAAGTGAGCGCAGGCCTGCCACCATGAAATGGGCGAAGTCCTGACAGACACCAGTCCTTTTCTCCAGCAAATCCGACACCTTCGTGCTCAGGCTCGTGGAGCCTGATTTATACGTGAAGTCCTGATGTATTCGATGCATGAGATCAACTGCCGCCTCGCCGATCGGGCGCCCGGCAGAAAAGGAGACGAGGGCGTAATCCTGTATCGGCGCTGGAACCTCGACGTAAGGCGATGGGAAGGTGAAGTCGGTAACCTCCCAGGCCTCGGGGTCGTCATACCGCGAAGCAGGCGATGCCTCTTCCCACGGCCAGTCCAAGGCAGCACGGTCCAGTTCGTTCACCCCCACATTGACCACGCTGATGGAGGTTACGACTAGCCGGGTGTGCGGCTCTACCACATGGAAGTAGGACTTCACATTGCCGTAAAGATCAACATGGCGGAAGAGATCGGCCGGTTCCGGTTCGATGGTGATCTCATGAGCAACACAGCTCTGCCAGCCAAGATCGCGCGGTCGCAGATGTAGCAGACCGTAGCTTCCGGTGACATCTGAGTCATAGGTGTAGGTCGTCCGGTGGTTTATGCGGTAGCTGGTCATGCTGTGTCACCCAAGGCATCGGGCCGGAACAACGGCCGCTGAGTAGGCGGCTGTTGCTGATAGTGATCACGAATGGCGTCAGACAGCGCTCGGAGCTGATTGTGCAGCCCGGCAAGAAAATCATGGAGCTCAGGCCGCCGGCCATTGTCAGTCTCGGCAAGCAGCACCGGGTCACTGGTGCGTACCTGTTCCGCCAGGCTGTCGAGCATCCTCAAGGATCGCGCGGTCGGAGACGTGTTGGGCATCGCCCGGAGATCGGTCCTGATCCGATTCAGCTGGTAGGCAACCGAGCGCGGATTGAATGGATCGATGACGAGCAGTTCCAGTAACGCATCGACGGCACGGGTGTGATAGCGACGACGGAACGTCACGATCGACTCGGCGGCGGTGAGTACCGCTTCGAGCACGATCGAATCGGTGTCGGCCGATCGCTCCTGGCAGATTGTCACGCGTAGCAGCGTCAGGATTTGCAGTGCCCGCTCCAACCCGCGGCCGGAGTCGAGCATGTACCAGCCGGGGTCGCGCACCATGTTCTCTGTTGCGATGCCGGCCAATGCGAGCAATCCGGACAGCACTCGTTCGCTAACGTCGGTCAGTTGTAAGCCTTCGTCGTATGGGTTGGCAGACAGCGCAGCGAGAGCTCGCTCAATGTCGGCCAGCACGATCCAGACGTCTTCGGAGAGCTGATCTCGTACGCCTTGCGCGGCCAGGGATAAAGCCGCCAGCGACTGAGCGGCGGTGCCTGTGCGATGCCGATCAAGCAGCATTGATCGAAACTCTGAGAAGATCTCGGGCTGGGATCCAAGAAAGCCTGGGTACGTCGTGCTTACATGCGTGACCGCGTGCAGCATCACCTCCAGCGCCCGACCATGTGAGAGATCGAGATCGGTCTCAATGGCAACCGTCCGCGTGGCAAGCAGCAGCCGAAGCAGATCCTCAGCCCGCTCAGCGTATCGGCCGAACCAGTACAGGTCGCTGAGCACTCGGGGCACCATTGCAATCGAGGTGGGGGCGATCGAGGCCGACAGCGCAGGGACGAACCCCGGCTCTTCGCCGGCTCGATGCCGGGCCACAATTCTCGGTGCGGCAACGGGCTCGCTGCCGACTACCCAAACATCCTTGGCAAGCTGGCTGTTGGGGTCGGTGACCAGCACCCCACGCCGTGCCGAGTCGTCATGGGTGACGCGTGCCAGGCCGCCTAACATCGCGGCGTAGGACTCATCGCTACGGACAGCGAAGGAACGCAGTACCACATTGCGGCGCACCAGCCGATCTTCCTCACTGGTCGGCGCCGAAGACAGATGCAGCACTTCCTGACCAACGAAGCGGTGCGGCATCACCTTGATCTTGCTCGCCAGCAGTTCGCGTTGCCGGCTAGTTAGCGCGGCGCCGCGCACACTGCGGCCGTGACCACGGCTAATCGGCCGAATGACGAGGGAGTCCAGATTGTGCAGCACGTGGCTCAATGCTGCTTCCTCGCCACACCACCACGTCTCAACGGAGGGCAATCGCAGTGTCTGGCCCAACAGCCGTTCGCAGAGCTCTGGTAGGAACGGCATCAGAGCGGGATTCTCCAGCACACCGGATCCCAGGTTGTTCAGAATGCTGACGGTGCCTTGACGTACGCACTCAAGCAGCCCGGTGACGCCCAGCCGGGAGTCGGGGCGCAGCTCGAGCGCGTCCATCCAGCTGGAGTCGACGCGGCGCAGGATGACGTCAACCTGTTCCAACTTGCCGAGAACCCGCATCCAGACCCGGCCGTCACGGACCATCAAGTCGCTGCCCTCAAGCAGCGGGAAGCCAAGCAGGGAAGCCACAAACGCCTGGTCGTAGGCAGTCTCGGAGAGCGTACCGGGACTCAGCACGACCACTCGTGGATCTTCAATTGCTCCCGGCGCAGCGTCGACAAGCCCGAGCCGCATCGCTTGGAAAAACGGAGTGAGGCGGTGCAGGTTGGCCTGGTGGTAGATCTCTGGCATCACCTGTGACACCACGCGGCGGTTTTGCATGGCGTAACCGGCACCCGAAGGCGCCTGGGTTCGATCAGAGATCACTTTCCACTGTCCACTGCTATCCCGCCCAAGGTCGGCGGCAACCAAGAACAGTCGTTGCGAAGCCGCTGTTTCGCTGCTCACAAGTGGCCGGAGGTACTCCTGATGATCAAGAACGGCTGCGGCCGGAATGTGACGCCGGGAAAGCAGCCGCCGGGCACCGTAGAGGTCGGCCAGGATGGCATCGAGCAGCTGCGCGCGCTGCACGACACCGGCCTCGAGCCCGGCCCACTCCCGGTCCTCAAGAATCAGCGGCAGTGGGTCCAGCCGCCACGGCTGCGGCTCAACCAGCTCAGTCTGCGCCGCGGGTGGGGCCTGCCCGTTCGGCTCATCGATGATCGACATCGTTGATGCCGGGCTCGGCGTGTAGGTGACCTTGTCGTCTTCCAGCAGCCGGGCAACTTCGCGTTGAGCCTCCAGCAGATCGGTGTCGGCGAATTCATCAAGGCCGGCCAGCAGTGCAGACCAACCCTGGCGTACCGTGCCATCTGCTGCCGCGAACTCATCGAATGCCGGCTCCAGATCCATCGTGGTGACCCGGCTAGCAGCCTCCAGATAGCGACCCAGGACAGTCACCGACGATCACTCCAAGACTCATCCACTCCCCAGCTGCGTGGCACCCGGCGACGCAGATCGAGTGTCAGCGGATACTCTTCGGCGCTGGCCAAGCGTCGCATCAGCTGGCTATCCAGCGGCTCGAGGTTGATCACGCCCGTGGTGTGACCCATCGGCTCGAACCGGCGGGAACGCCGCGCCTCCGCCTCAAGCGCATTGACCGGCGGATGACCGTACGCCCGACCGCCGGGATGAACCACATGGTAAGTAGCACCGCCTAGGGAGAACCGGCTGGCGCGATCGATCAAGTCAAAAGACAACGGCGAGTCCACATCCAGGCTTGGGTGCAGCGACGACCAGGGCTTCCAGGCCTTGTAGCGGACGCCGGCAACATAACTGCCCGGGGTTGCTGTTGGCATCAGCGGCACCAACCGCCCGTTGCAGGTCAGCACATGCCGTTCAGGCACAAATCCACTCACCGAGACCTGCAGTCGCTCTGTCGAGGAATCCACATAACGTGCGGTGCCGCCCGCGGTGGCCTCCTCGGCCAGCACATGCCACGGCTCGATAGCGCTACGCAGCTCCAACTCCACGCCGCTGATCATGGTTACCCCGATTTTGGGGAACCGGAACTCAACAAACGGCAACAACCAGGACAGCTCGAACTCGATCTTGTGGGCGCGTAGATCGGCAACGACTTCGGCAATATCGGCTAGAGCGAAGTGGGGCAGCAGGAATCTCTCGTGTAGCGCGGTGCCCCAACGAACCAAAGGTGCCGAATAACGCTCCTCGGCAAACCGGGCAATCAGTGCCCGAACCAGCAACGCCTGCACGAGCGCCATGTCTGCATGCGGTGGCATCTCGAAGCCGCGCAGCTCCAGCAACCCGAGCCTGCCGCGCATCGAATCAGGGCTGTAGAGCTTGTCGATACAGAACTCGGCGCGGTGCGTGTTGCCGGTGATATCGGTCAGCAAGTGCCGCAGCGCCCGATCGACTGCCCACGGTCGGTGTTCGGTGTCAGCCAACGCCTCGACTTCGGCAAACGCGATCTCTAGCTCGTACAGGGTTTCCGGTCGCCCCTCGTCGACACGCGGCGCCTGGCTTGTCGGGCCGACGAAGCGTCCGGAGAACAGGTACGACAGCGACGGATGGTGCTGCCAGTAGGTCAGCATGCTGACTAGCAAGTCCGGTCGCCGGAGCAATGGCGAACGGCGGGGTTCGGGGCCACCGAGGGTTAGATGATTGCCGCCGCCGGTACCGCTATGCCGTCCATCCAAGGCGAAAGTCTCGGTGGCCAACCGCAGCTCGCGGGCGATTCCGTACAGCGTGTGGGTTAGCTCGCAGAGCTCGGCCCAGCTGGCTGTCGGATGCACGTTCACCTCGACCACTCCTGGATCGGGGGTGATCAACAACGTCTTGATCCTCGGATCCGGCGGCGGTCCATAACCTTCCAGAACCACGGCGGTGGCAGCTTGGCTCGTGACCCGATCGATTAGTCGCACCAGCTCGATGAACTTTTCGAGTCGCTCTAAAGGAGGTAGGAACACGTGTACGACCCCGTCTCGGGCCTGCACCACCAAAGCCGTACGCGCTGGTGCCTCTTTCGGATCGATCACGACGGCACGTAAATGATCATCCTTCTCAAAGAGTGACGGCCCAGCTTTGAGATAGGACTCTTCGCCCGGGTAATCAGGGTCTGTCCAGGAGAGAGCGTCGAGCGGCAGTCGGGATCCGGCTGCAGAGTCGCCGGGAACCAGAACCAGGCGGCCCCGTCGGGCTCTCCATGCGGGGCTCGCCCAGCCCTCGCCAAACCAGGATGGAATCAAAGGCAGTACCCATGCAGCCGGGTCAGTCGTGGCCTGGTCCAACTCACTGACCAGCTGCGAGTCCGGTCGTTGCGGATCAAGAGTTGGCCGTGGACCGCTAGGTTGGCTGACCTCCCGAAGGAGCCGGGCCAGTGGATCTTCGAATGCCGGTTGCAGTTGATCATCTGGGAGGCCGAGGTCGGCGGTGATGGCTCTAGCCAGCCGCTCGGCCGAAGTGGCCACGTCCGGATCTGATCTTGTGTGGTCAAAGGGATCGGCCAATCGGGCTGGATCACTCCACAGCTGTCCCCCATCAGTCCGCCAGATAAGGCCGATTTGCCAGCGCGGCCGCGGCTCAGCGGGATACCACTTGCCCTCGCTGCGTTGTATCAGGCCACCCTTGGCGTAACGGTCCGCCAAGGCGGCAGCCAAGCGATTGGCCAGCTGTCGTTTCTCGGGCCCATCGGCAGCGATCGTCCACTCCGCAGACGTCATATCGTCGGCCGAGACGAACGTCGGCTCGCCACCCATTGTCAGCTCGAGGCCTGCTGCCTGCAGCCGGTTGTCTACTGCTTCGCCCAGTCGTCGAATGCCGTCTACCTGGGCCGCTGGATAGGGCAGGGTGGTGCGTGGCTCCTCCTGGGCACGCCACACCCGGTTGGAGAATTCCATGCTCGTTTCAGCTAGCTCCGTCGACCCGGTGATTGCAGCCGCAGACGCTGGCTGCGGTGTTGCTGCCAGCGGAATGTGGCCCTCCGCCGCGAACAGTGCCGAAGTAGGATCAAGCCCGATCCAGCCGGCACCCGGGATGTAGACCTCAGCCCAGGCGTGCAGGTCGGTGAAGTCCTCCGTTGGGCCGCTCGGGCCCTCCAGGCTCGGCTGATCTGGGGCGAGCTGAACCAGGTAACCGGAGACAAATCGAGCCGCCAGCCCGCAGTGCCGTAAGGCGGTCACCAACAGCCAAGCTGAATCCCGGCAGGAGCCGATTTTCCGGGTGAGGGTCTCGTCGGGGGCATGGACACCGTGTTCCATCCGGACCGAATAGGCAACATCGCCGCGGACCGCGGAGTTCAGCGCGCCCAGAAACTGGACGGTCGGTCGCCCGTCGGGCTGCGGCGCACTCCCGGCAACCCATTTCCTGAAAATCGGACCGGCTGCGGAGGCGGGAACATCGAGATAGGGCTTGAGGTCCGCAGCTAGCTCCGCCGGATAGCTGAACGGGTAGCTGGCGGCATAGTCCTCAATGAAGAAGTCGAAGGGATTGATAACCCGCATATCCGCAACCAGGCCGACAGTGATCTCGAGCTCCTTGGCTCTGCTCGGGAAGACGGCTCGGGCTAGGTAGTTGCCGAAAGGATCCTGCTGCCAGTTGATGAAATGGTCAGCCGGGGAAATCGTCAGTGAGTAAGCCTCAATCGGGGTCCGCGAGTGCGGCGCGGGTCGTAACCGGATGACGTGCGGCCCGATCACAATCGGCCTATCGAACCGATAGGTCGTGCGGTGCTCGAGCGCGATCTTCATCTAGTACCGATAATGGTCAGACTTATACGGCCCACCGATGTCAACACCTAAGTAAGCGGCCTGCTTCGGCGTCAGCTCGGTCAAGTGCACACCAAGCGCGTCGAGATGCAATCGGGCGACGGCCTCGTCGAGGTGCTTAGGCAAGGTGTAGACCCCAAGTGGATACGTCTCAGACTTGGTGAACAGCTCGATTTGAGCAAGCACCTGATTGGTGAACGAGTTGCTCATGACAAAGCTGGGGTGTCCGGTGGCATTGCCGAGATTCATCAGCCGTCCTTCGCTGAGCACGATGATGCTGTGAGTCGTCCCGGGCCCGGCTCCGCCGAGACGCGGTTCGGCACTCTCCTCTGCGAACTGCCACTCATCCACCTGCGGCTTGATGTTGATCTTGGTCGCAGCTGGCAATGCGGCCAGGCCCGCCATGTCGATTTCATTATCGAAATGACCGATGTTGCAGACAATCGCTTGGTGCTTCATCCGGCGCATATGATCTGCGGTGATCACGTCGCGGCAGCCGGTTGCGGTGACATAGATGTCGGCGACGTCGAGCAGATCCTCGAGTGTGGCGACTTGGAAACCGTCCATCGCTGCCTGTAGCGCGCAGATGGGGTCGATCTCGGTGATGATCACACGCGCGCCCTGGCCACGTAGCGATTCGGCACAGCCCTTGCCAACGTCGCCGTAACCACAGACAACCGCGACCTTGCCGCCGATCAATACGTCTGTGGCGCGGTTCAGGCCGTCGATGAGCGAATGCCGAACGCCATACTTGTTGTCGAACTTCGACTTGGTGACCGAGTCATTGACGTTGATCGCGGGGAACACCAAGGTGCCGGCCCGCATCATCTCGTACAAGCGGTGGACGCCGGTGGTGGTCTCCTCGGTAACGCCTTTGATGGCATTTGCGACCTCGATCCAGGACCGTCCCTCGGCCAGCGTTTCGCGCACCAGCTCGAGGAAGATTCCCCACTCGACCGAGTCCTCACCGCCAGCCTGGGGCACCTCGCCGGCCTTTTCCGCCTCGGCCCCCTTGTGGACCAGCATCGTGGCATCGCCGCCATCGTCGAGAATCATGTTGGCGAATTCACCGTCCGGCCAGTCGAAAATCTGGCTGGTACACCACCAGTACTCCTGCAATGTTTCGCCCTTCCAGGCGAAGACTGATATTCCCTTGGGGTCATCCGGGGTACCGTTCGGCCCGACCACTACGGCGGCCGCGGAATGATCCTGAGTGGAGAAAATGTTGCAGCTGGCCCACCTGATCTCGGCACCCAGCGCCGCCAAAGTCTCGATCAGCACCGCGGTCTGCACCGTCATATGCAGCGATCCAGCGATCCTGGCACCTGCCAGTGGCTTGGAGTCGCCGTACTGAGCACGCATAGCCATAAGTCCCGGCATCTCATGCTCAGCCAGACTGATCTCTTTGCGGCCGAACTCGGCCAGGGTCAGGTCGGCAACGCGGAAATCCATGACTGGAAGCCTAGGGGAGGCCGTCGCCATCCGGAGAATCTGTTGTCGAGGCGATGTGCGTTATCCATCACAGGCGTCCGCCACATTCTTGCCGCCGGTGGTGCCATCGCGAGACGTCCTGAGACGGCGAACGAGTGTCCTGGAGCAGGATTCGACCCATCCCAGCCGTCTCCCAGACGGCCAACGGTGGCATTCTCGCCAGACCGGCTTCAGGCCCATCCCCGGCGTGCCGAAATCAGTGACTGGGAGCGGCAGGTCGTTCAGGTCGGGGCGCTGGAATGTGGTTCGGGTCGTAGATGTCGGGCTCCAGATAGAGGGCGGTCACCATCGGTTCAGCGTTGCGAATGCTGAGCTCGGCCCGATTGATCGTCTCAGTCACGTCGCTGGCGCTCGACTGGGGTCCTACCGCAATCTTGGCCGCGACCAGCACCTCCTCTGGACCGAGATGCAACGTCTTCATGTGAATCACCCGCTCAACGCCTGGCGTGGCGGTTAGCGCCCCTTCGATCCGAGTCACGGCCTCTGGGCTTGCCGCCTCGCCAAGCAGCAGGCTCTTGGTCTCGATCGCCAACGCGGCGGCCACCGCCACGAGCAGCAGACCGATCATGACCGTACCAATGACGTCAAAGATGCCGTTATGGGTGATCAGGGTCATCCCGACGCCGAACAGCGCGAAGACCAAACCCAGCAACGCCGCAAAATCCTCTAGCAAGATCACCGGCAGCTCCGGGGCCTTAGCGGACCGGATGTATCTACTCCAGCTTTGCCTGCCGCGTACTTTGTTGGACTCCCTGATCGCAGTCCGGAATGACAGGCTCTCGGCGATGATCGCGGCTACCAGGATCACCACTGGCACCCACCACCAGCGGCTCTCCAGCAGCTCGTTGGGGTGGCCTTCCTGAATCTCGTGCCACTTGTGATACGCCTCGTACAGCGCGAACAATCCTCCGACGCTGAACAGCACGACCGAGACGATGAAGGCGAAGAGGTAGCGTTCCCGGCCATAACCGAAGGGGTGCGCCTCGGTAGCCCCACGTTGGGCGCGCTGACCCCCGACCAGCAGCAGCACCTGATTGCCGGCATCGGCTACGGAGTGGATCGCCTCGGCCAAGATCGAGGAGGCCCCAGTCAGTATCCACGCGCCAAACTTGGTCAACGCAATGAAGCAGTTTGCCAGCAAGGCAGCAATAACCGCTTTGGTTCCGCCCTCAGCACTCACAGGGAAATCCTGCCCCAGAAATAGGAGGCTGTCAGCGTTCCAGACTGCGGCCGAGACCGACGGCTAGGTAGACCGCGGCGAACATCCCGGTCTGCAGCAAGGTGGCATATCGCTCGACGTCGGAGCCTGCCCAATGTGCGATGGTGCAAACCCGTACGTCCTTTCGTTCAGCCGATGCCACCAGACGCTGATGATCAGTGCGGATCAGGCTCTCAGTGTTCCCATCGTCAAGAAGCACCAAAGTCGGTCGTCGATCAACCGAAATCAGATCTTCGAACGGGTCGGCAAACGGGTCGCGGGGGGCGGTGGACTCCAAGATCGGCAGCAGCGCGTCGGCGTCGGCTGCCAGCGCGGCGCGGCCGCTGGCTGCTCTGAGGGCCTCGGCAATGCGGCGACTGGCGCGCGCGGCAAGTACTGAACCACCCCATACCAGCGGCTGCGCGTCGGCCAACCCCATTGCGAGATCCTTTGCGGGGTTCTC
>DATFBI010000239.1:0-4331 GCA_035253925.1 Propionibacteriaceae bacterium | reverse complement strand
GCGTTCACTGGACGGCGCGTAATCGGAACCAGTGATTGCCTTTGGGGGCTGGTTGACGGCATGAACGATGCCGGCCTAGTTGTTTCGCTGGCCTTCGGCGGCCGGCCTAGTGCGGGACCCGGGTTCGGCATCCCACTAGTCGTCCGCTACCTACTCGAAGTGGCCGAGACACTGGCCGATGTCCAAACGGTGCTCAAGCGGGTCCCGGTGCACATGGCATACAACCTCACGGTGCTCGACAGCACAGGCGAGGCGGCCACCGTCTTCGTGGCCCCACAAACCGCGCCGCGAACCTTCCGGTTGCCGGCAGCCACCAACCACCGAGGCCTGACACCGGAATGGCCCGAACATGCCCAACGCTTTCGCAGCATGACACGCCAGCGGCACCTGCTCAACCTGCTGGACTCGGCTCGGAAACCCGACGAACTGATCGCCGCATTCCTGCAGCCGCCGCTGTACAACACTGACTACGCCGGCGGCTTTGGCACGATTTACACCGCCGTCTACCGCCCCGACCGCGGCGGTGTCGACTACCACTGGCCCGGGTCAAGGTGGCGGCGAACTTTTGATACCCCGGACGGCACGCATCAGGTGGCAATTGGCTAACCGATCGGCAGAGGCACACTTGACAGCCTGCGGTACGCCGCAGGACCTTAGCGCCATGGCTGCCAGCGATGATCTTGACACTCTGCAACCGGCCGAGCTCGCTGCGCGAGCCGAGCAAGCGGTGCTCGCGCTCGCCCGGTCCGGCGATCCAGAGGCGTTTGCGCACCTGCTGCATCTCAGCCGAATCGTTGGGGAGAGCTTAGGCGAATCCGCCCGGCTCCTCGCGGCGAACGGCTCCTGGTCCGGAGTTGCTGGAATCGCAGGCACCACCCGCCAGGCAGCCTGGGAACGCTGGCACTGAGTTAACTCAGGAGGGTTTGGGCACCTCGAGATCGCTGTGGGCGATCTCCTCGATCGACACGTCGCGGAAGGTAAGCACCTTGGCGCTCTTCACGAAGCGAGCGGGGCGATACATGTCCCAGACCCAGGCATCTCCCATGGAGACCTCGTAATACACGTCACCGCCTTCGGTGCGTACCTTCAGGTCGACGGCATTACACAGGTAGAACCGGCGCTCGGTCTCCACTGCGTAAGTGAAGATGCCGACGACGTCTTTGTACTCGCGATAAAGCTGAAGCTCCAGCTCGCTTTCGTACTGTTCGAGATCCTCCGCACTCATTGAGATCGCTCGCCCCGAGGGCCGGAAGTCACTCCGCTCCTGCTGTTTTTCATGGCGTTTCGACTTTAGCCGTTCGGGAAACGTTGATGAAGCGCATCCGGTGGGTGGCAGAGGGCCCGTACGCGTCCAGCTTCTCCTGGTGCAACGGCGTGCAATAGCCCTTGTGCTCAGCGAACTCGTACTCCGGATACAGCTGGTCGAGCGCGCACATGATCCTGTCCCGAGTCACCTTGGCGATGATGGAGGCAGCTGCCACGCAGGCCACTACCTGATCGCCTTTCCAGACGCCCAATCCTGGGATACCAAGCCCGTCAACGCTGAAGCCATCGGTCAACACATACGTCGGTGCCACGTCGAGTCGCGACAAAGCCATCCGCAAGGCCATGACATTGACCACATGCATGCCGAGCGCATCGCACTCTGCCGGCTCGAGGCAGACCACGGACCAGGCGATGGCCTTCTCGGTGATTTCGTCGTATAGACGTTCGCGCTGCAACGCGGTGAGCAGCTTGGAGTCCTTCAGCCCTGCGATCTGCCGCGATTTGGCGTCGCTCAGGATCGTTGCCGCTGCAACCAGCGGCCCGGCGCAGGCACCACGACCCGCTTCATCGGCGCCCGCGACCGGATGCAGGCCCATTTTCTGCAATGCGCGCTCGTACCCATAGATGCCGCTGTTGCGCTTGACCAGAACAGGCGTGGCAGTCCGTGCCGTTGGCATCAGCAGTTCACCCCCGCAGGCTTGATCACCGCTCTCTTGGGTGCCGGTTCGGTCGGCTCAGGCACTTTTGCGAAGGTGGCTGGTCGTTGTAGGCGGCCAGCTCGATCGAAAGGCGCCGCGATAGCGAAGGCTGGCCCAACAACGGCAGAGATTGGCACGAAAGCGGCATGGCCGGTTCCCTGCCTTGTCGACAAGTCGGAGAGATGGCAGCGCGAGTCCGCACTCAAGTCGCGGTGGTCGCCCATAACAAAGATCCGGTCCGCTGGTACCACGACCTCGAACTTGACATCGGAGGGATTGACCTGATCCCCGTCGGGATCTGTATACAGGTAGCTGCTTTCATCGAGGGCCTTGCCGTTGACGGTCATACGGCCTTTGCTGGTGCAGCACACCACTTTGTCACCAGGCATCCCGATAATGCGCTTGATCAAATGACCCGGGGTGCTTCTGGTCGGCAGTCCGATGAACTCGAGCACTTTATCCCACGGAGCAGGGTCGTTGGCAGGTTCGTCCTGTAGCCAGCCGCCCGGGTCGGAGAAAACGACGACGTCGCCCCGCTGAAAGTCGGTGATCTTTTCAACAACCACGCGGTCACCTACTAAAAGGGTGTTCTCCATCGACTGTGAAGGGATGATGAACATCTGCCCGACGAATGCCCGAAGCAGTGACGACACCACCACTGCACCGACAACCACGATAAGCAGTTCCCGGGTGAACGCCCAAGCACGTCCACCGACCGTCGTCGGCTGGTTCTGCCTGCGGTGGGCTCTGTCTGTCGCCAGCTCGGGAGGCGCGGCAGAACTTTTCTGAGTGGTCAACAACTGGCCTCAGGTCCGGCGGTGATGGTTGCGATGTCTGGTGCCGGCTGGGTGCCGGATGGGACGGTTTCAAAAGTATCTGGAATGACCAAGCGATGTCGGCGATCAAAGGGCCAAACGACGGCGACTGCGCGGCCGATGACCAGATCTTCCGACACGAATGCATTCTGACCCTTGATAGCCCCGGCATGCATGTCATTGAGGTGACACCGCGAGTCGCGACTGTGTACTCGGTTGTCTCCCATCACGAAGAGGTGCCCGCTGGGCACGACAACATCGAACTCGATAGCCGACGGTTGAATCTGTGTGCCATCGGCGCCAATCGCAAGATAGGAAGTCTCATCCAGAGCGTGCCCGTTGACAGTGAGCCGATCCGCTTCGTCGCAACAGACGACGTGATCGCCAGGCAGGCCGATAACCCGCTTGATCAAGTGCTCGGTGCTGGGATCGGGCAGTACGCCAACAAACTGAAACACCTTGCCGACCGGTCCGCGTTCGCGGGCAGTGCTGCCGATGAGCCATCCGCCTGGATCAGAAAAGACAATGACCTGCCCGCGTTTGACGCTGCTGAGTTTCTCCACCACAACGCGATCGTCAACCTGCAGAGTGTTCTCCATCGAGACCGATGGGATCAAAAACATCTGGCCGACGAAGCCTCGTACAAGCGAGGCAACAATGATCGCGCCGATGACGACGGCCGCCAGTTCCTTGAAGAAGGCCAGGACGTGCTGACCGAAGCTCAGATGCTCCGGGTCGGAAGAAGCTCCAGACTCGGGCCGATCAACGTCGGATTCCGATACCGGCTCCAAGGCGCGCCGTGGCGCCGCCTTAGCCCACCGGCGTGCCATATCGGACTACCGGTGATCAACTGGCGTCGCGCTTTTCCTTGATCTTGGCTGCCTTGCCACGCAAGCCGCGGAGGTAGTACAGCTTCGCGCGGCGAACGTCGCCGCGCCGCTCAACTTCGATCTTGTCGATAATCGGGCTGTGCAGTGGGAAGGTACGCTCCACGCCGACACCGAAGCTCACCTTGCGTACCGTGAAAGCTTCGCGGATGCCCTCGCCGGCTCGCGAGATGACCACACCTGTGAAGACCTGGATTCGGGAGCGAGTGCCCTCCACGACCTTGACGTGGACCTTGACGGTATCCCCTGGACGGAAGGCCGGGATGTCCTTACGGATGGAGGCCTGGTCCAGCTCCTGAATGAGCTTGCTCATGAGACGTTCCTCGCCGGTGCCACAGGTCACCACGGTCGTGCATCCAGTTGAATCGCCTCCCGCAGCGACATTCCCCCTGTGGCAGGTGTCGTAAAGCAGGACAGCAGCCGTCAAGTCTGCCATATCCCAAGAGGCACCACGAAATCGCTCGCGACGCCCTCGTCTGTCCTATCGAGCAGGCCGGCCGGCCACAGACCGGCCACACATCGTGTTGGATAGCTGGCTGTGGAGGACTCCAAGCAGGAGCGAGAGTCACGCGAAGACCTGCAAGTGTTGAAGCTGGGCCGGCTGAGCGTGGCGCCAAGTCCCGCACCGAGCAGCAGCGTCGCCTCACGCAGGTACGCAGCATCAC
>DATFBI010000238.1:0-7890 GCA_035253925.1 Propionibacteriaceae bacterium | reverse complement strand
TACACCAGGCTCATCAGCGCTGTCGCGCAGCCGATACGCCCGCATCTGAAACCCGTCGAATGTCTCGGGAACAACGGTGATCCGTCTCAGCCACTTCACGTGTGCCATGCCGTACCAGCCCGGAACGATGAGCCGCAGCGGAGCGCCGTGCTGCGGTGGAAGCAGCGCGCCGTTCATCTCGTACGCCAGCATGACGTTGTCGCTCAGCGCCTCAGACACCGGCAGCGCCCGTTGGTAGTCCTGCTCTAAGCCTCGTTCAATGCCATGATCAGCGCCGGTGAACACCACATCGACGGCATGGTGAGCAATCCCCGCCTCCCGCAACAAGCCGGCCAGCGGCGTGCCGGTCCACCGAGCCGTGCCAACGGCCTCGACCAGCCATGGTTGGCTGACGGGACGGGGGAGCAACTGCGCCCGGCCGTTTCCGGCGCATTCCAGCGTCACAACTGATGAGACCTGCGGTCGGCTCTTGATCGCTTCCAGATCAAGGGACAACGGCGTCTCGACAAGGCCGTCGACAACAAGCTGAAAGCTGCTCGGATCGATGGCAGGAATGTCGTAGTGAATCAGCAAGTAGTGCAATCCCGGTGGGGTGATGTCCCATTGCAAGGACTCCAACGGCATACCGTGGTTTCGAGCGGCGAGCTGGAGCTCCTCGGCGGAGATGCCCTCCTCGGGATGCGCAACTCGGGCAGGCGAACTCATGCTTTCGAGATCAGTAGTCACCGTGATCCCTCTCGACCCGTCTCACTGTAACTCGGCCGTGCGGTGGCGCGCGTCGCTAACGTCCCTGCAGCAGTGCCTGGCCCTCGCGCCAAAAAGCGACTAGATCGTCAATCGAGGAGAACTCACCAGCATCCCGAAGGGAGCCAAATGGCGCATTCCAGAATGGATTGTCATCATGATCATGTTCGCTGATGTACGCATACGGGGTCGGGTGGAAGTTGTCTCCGGGCGATGATCCGTACGAGCGGTTATCTAGCAAAATCGCCACATCGAAGTGCTCGGGCCACAAGATCGGCTGCTGATCCTGATCGAGCTCGCGCAGCGCGGCGTCGCTCAACGTGTACCAGTCAGTGATCAATCGAACAGCAGCCGGATCAAGATTAACGACGTCATCAGGCTGAGCGCCACTGCCGTCGCGATACAGCTCCGCCGGAGCTCCGAACTCCACACCGAGTCCCTCGGCAAGATCACGGAACGTCCCGGCAGCCGGTACCCGTCGAGGTCCATGGAGCAACTCCAGATCTTCCAGGCGTATGTCGGGTCCGGCCGTTGTTGCGAATCCAGCTGGCACGATGCGGAGCGCAATCTCGCCCGTTGCTCGGTATTCCGGGCCGGCAAGCAGGCACTCGGCGATTCCATGCAGCTGGCGTCGGGTGGTGATCAAGGTGGCGCTCGCCGGTCCCGAATCGGTGTGGTCCATTCGACTACCTCCGGAAGATGCTGGCAGTTGGGGGTTGGCTGCGAAAAGCAACTGCCAGCAGTTTCCCAGGAGAACACCTCCGAGCCCACAGGCCACCTTCAACTTGGCACTATGACGGGCAGCCCGTTTCGCCGACTGCAGGAGCTCGCGATGTTGCTGGCCTGAAGGGTTGAGTTCTGGTAGCGAGCGACGAAGGAGGCGAATATGGCGGGCTGCCTGTCAGAGTGCAATTGGACTCGGCGTTAGGCTGCTGCAGCCGCCTCCAGATCAGCGATAATGATCTTCCTCATCTGGAACAGTGCCTGGGTAACACGCTCGGCTCGCGCGGCATCGAGACTCGACATCATGTCCTCGAGCTTGGTCGGCACGACCTGCCAGGAGAGGCCGAACTTGTCCTTTAGCCAGCCGCACATAGATTCCTCGCCGCCGTCCTCGATCAGCGCTGTCCAGTAACGATCGACCTCAGCCTGGTCCTGGCACGGCACCTGGAACGAAATCGACTCATTGAATTTGAACTGCGGGCCACCGTTGAGTGCCACAAACTTGGTCCCGTTCAGCATGAAGTCGACTGTCATCGTCTGACCTGCACGTTCCGTGCCAGCAGGGTACGGGGTCACCTTCTCCACACTGGAGTTCGGAAAGATCGAGGCGTAGAACTTCGCCGCCTCTTCCCCTTGAGTGTCAAACCACAGACAGGTGGTGAATGCATCCATGAGGTCCTCCTTTTCTTGTCCGTCGCTACTTGTGTCGTTCTAGACCTGAGCCGATTGCTCAGGATCGCCATGCTCAACGTGTAGACCCGACGAGGCGACCAAACTCATCGCTCATGATGGCCCGCGGACCCGTAGCACTAGGTTGAGGGAATGAAGATCACCTTCGTGCAAGGCGATATCACTGAACAAGAGGTCGACGCCATTGTCAATGCGGCCAATCACACGCTGCTTGGCGGCGGCGGGGTGGATGGGGCAATTCACCGGCGAGGTGGTCCGGAGATTCTGGCTGAGTGCCAAAAGCTCCGACAGGAGAAATATCCCGATGGTCTACCAACTGGCCAAGCCGTTGCAACCACAGCCGGGCGGCTTCCGGCGCGCTGGGTGATCCACACCGTCGGGCCGACCTACGCAGAGTCCAAGGACAAGTCACATCTGCTGGCAGACTGCTTCCGCAACTCACTTGCTGTTGCCGACGAGCTCGGGGCTGCCACAGTCGCCTTCCCTGCCATCTCGACCGGCATCTATCGCTGGCCGGTCGAGGATGCCGCTCGGATAGCCGTACAAACAGTGCGGGCCACCGACACCAACGTAGCGGAGGTCAGATTCGTGCTCTTTGATCAGCGTGCCTACGACGCGTTCACCGCCCACGCGGCCAGCGAGGGATAGTTCCGGGAACCGCCCTATTGCCCGCAGCAGCCGGGGGGTGCGAACCTGGACACGTGCGTACTCTGCTCAACATCATTTGGTTCGTCTTCAGCGGCTTCTGGCTCTGGCTCGCCTATGTGCTGGCTGGGATCATCTGCTGCGTGTTGATCATCACGATCCCATGGGGCATCGCGTCCTTCCGCATGGCAAGCTACGCCGCCTGGCCATTCGGCCGTGAACTCGTAGACAAGCCAAATGCCGGGATCTTCTCATTCCTGGGCAATGTCATCTGGGTCATCGTCGCCGGCTGGTGGCTTGCGCTAACGCACATTGCCACCGGCATCCTGTTGTGCCTGACGATCATTGGAATTCCCTTGGCGATCGCGAACTTCAAGTTGATCGAGGTCTCCTTGATGCCGCTGGGCAAGCAGATCGTCCGCACGCCTGCGCGTTCAATCCAGGTGCCCGTACAGCGCCCAGCACCTACTGGCGAACCTTCTCAAATGCCGTAATCGCCTGATCAAGATCATCCCGCGAGTGAGCGGCGGACATTTGAGTTCGGATTCTGGCCTTCCCTCGCGGCACGACCGGAAACGAGAACGCACGCACGTAGATGCCCTCGGCTAGCAGCCGATCCGCCATCGCAGCCGCCTCGACCGCGTCGCCGATCATGATTGGCACAATCGGATGATCAGATTCGGGAATATCGAAGCCACGGGCAACCATTTCCGCGCGGAAGTAGGCCGTGTTCTCGCGGAGCCGCTGCAGCAGTTCGCCCGATGTCTCGAGCAGATCGAGCATGGCGATCCCGGCGGCCGCGATGGCAGGCGCAAGGGAATTGGAGAACAGGTACGGCCGAGACCGCTGCCGAAGCATTTCCACAATCTCTTTGTGAGCGGCGGTGTAGCCGCCGCTAGCGCCGCCTAAGGCTTTACCCAATGTCCCGGTCACGATGTCAACTCGATCTTGGACACCGAACAGCTCCGGTGTGCCGGCACCCGTCGGACCCATGAATCCCACGGCGTGAGAATCGTCCACCATGACTAGTGCGTGATAGCGCTCGGCAAGTTCAACTATTTCGTCCAGTGGGGCGACATAGCCGTCCATCGAGAAAACCCCATCTGTTGCGATGAGCCGGTGCCGGGCACTCTGCGATTCGTGCAGTTTTGCTTCCAGGTCGGGCATGTCTCTGTTGGAATAGCGCAGCCGGGTCGCCTTGCACAGCCGTACGCCGTCGATGATGCTCGCGTGGTTGAGCTCGTCGGAGATGACGGCATCTTCGGGACCCAACAAGGTCTCAAAGAGTCCTCCGTTGGCATCGAAGCAGGAGGAGTACAAGATCGCGTCTTCAGTGCCCAGGAAATGCGCCAGACGGCGCTCCAGTTCCTGGTGAATCTCGGCCGTGCCGCAGATGAAACGTACCGAGGCCATGCCGAAGCCCCAGCGCTCCAGCGCCTGCTGAGCGGCGGTAATCATGGCTGGGTGATCAGCCAGGCCAAGGTAGTTGTTGGCGCAGAAATTGAGCAGTGATCGGTCAGCTACCGCGATTCGGGCCGACTGCGGTGTGCTAAGTGCTGCCTCAGCCTTGTACAGACCTTCTGCCTTGACCGTTGCAAGATCATTGGCGAGGTGATCTTTCATAGTGTCGTACATTGACGTTCCTCGTTCCTATCCTTCCCAGTTGATGATCACCTTTCCGCCCAGGCAGGAACGGGCCGCGGCGAATGCGACCTGGTAGTCGGCGTAGTGAAAACGATCGGTAATCACTCCAGAGATGTCCAGGCCACTTTCCAGCAGCACCGACATCTCGTACCAGGTGTCAAACATCTCACGGCCATAGATGCCCTTAATGGTCAGCATCTTCAGCACGATGGCTGCGACATCGACGCTGATCTCAGCTGACGGCAGACCGAGAACCGCAATCCTGCCGCCATGGGTCATCTGGGTGATCATGTCACGCAGCGCTGCCGGACTCCCCGACATTTCGAGCCCAATATCGAACCCCTCATGCATATCGAGCTCATGCTGCGCATCGGCAAGGTTCTCGCGATCGATGTTCACCGCCCGGCTGACACCAAGCTTGCTCGCTAGTGTCAGCCGTTCATCACTGCGATCGGTGATCACTACGTGCCGGGCGCCAGCGTGTTTACACACCATTGCCGCCATGATGCCGATGGGCCCGGCCCCGGTGACTAATACATCCTCACCGAGCATTGGAAACGCCAGTGCGGTGTGCACCGCGTTGCCAAATGGGTCGAAGATCGCTGCGACCTCTGGATCTATGGGGTGACGGTGTACCCAGGCGTTGCTGGAGGGCAGTGCGACGTACTCGGCGAAGGCGCCATCAACGTGGACACCGATGGTCCGAGTATGAATACAGACATGGCGCCTGCCGGCCCGGCAGTTGCGACACCGACCACAGACCAAATGGCCCTCGCCGCTTACCAGATCACCGACTGCCACGTCCGTGACGCCGGAGCCGATCTCAACTACTTCGCCACAGAACTCATGACCAACGGTGACCGGCGGTTTAAGCGTCTTCTGAGCCCATTCGTCCCAGGACTCGATGTGCAGGTCGGTACCACATATACCTGTCGCTATAACTTTGACGAGAACGTCACCTGCACCAACTGACGGCACCGGAATATCGACCAAATCCAACCCCGGCCCCGGTCGCGTCTTTGCGAGGGCCTTCATCAGCTGCCTCCTACAGCGCCACCCTGCCACACCATGTCGAGTCTCTATGTGCCCTGAGCCTGTGGTCTTTGTGCCCTGAGCTGTCGAAGGGCACCGGCGCACGCTTCGACAAGCTCAGCGCGAATAACGAACGCCCCTACGCGAGGTCATTGCCCGCTGCGCGAGCGTCGGAAGGGCCGCCGCCGACAAGTGCCACGGCGCCCGCGCGAGCCCAGCCCAAATGGGTGAAGCTCCGGTCAAGTATGAGTTGACCGGAGCTTCTGGCCACTGTGCGAACCGAAGTTCGCGATGTGGCGTAGCTCCGTTATATGCCTCCGGGGACCACTTGTCTAGGGCCTCGGCTGTCTTTTTTTCGTCATAGTCGTGTCATCCGGAATTAACGGGGCACCGAAAGAATTAGTAGGTAAGTGGGGGCCCGGGGGCGTGTCGCTGCAAGGCTCAAAAAGGCCGAAGCAGGAGACTGAGAGTGCCCTTCCGGGCCCTGCCGGGTATGAGCCGGCAGGGCTCATTCGTCCGCGACAAGCCCCACACCTACACAGGCCCACAAAGGACCTATCTCACCGCTCGCGCTGGCCGTCGGACTCCGGCTCAGCTTGCGCGGACGCCACCGCGGCGTCAACCACCTCTTCCAGATCAGCCAGCTCGTTTCCTCTTCGTTCCCCCGACCGGCTGCCACTTCGTCGCCCTCGGCCGCCACTTCCTCGTTGTCTTCGATCCGCTCCAGATGTTCGGCGATCTCGACGACCTCCTCACTAGCGAGGTCAGCGTCCGCGAGGCGCGCGTGCACAGCGAACTCGTACAGCAGGAACAGGCTGACGTCATCGTCATTACGATCACGGCCCACTTTGAAGGGCTTGTTGATCACATTTTGGAGCAGCAGCAAGTAGACAAAGAAGAACGTCTCACCGGGACCCCACCGAGTTCATCCCTTGTCGCTCGCCAGCATGCGCAGGCCTTGCACGCAGCCAGCCGCCAGCTCTCCTGCAGGCGGCGATGCGGGCTGCCTGTCATAGTGCGAGGGATTCTTTGACTGCTAGCCGGATTCAGCTCATCCGACAAGGGCACCCCAAGTGAACGGCACCGGGTGCCCGTCGCGCTGCCACTGCCCAGAAAGGCCTTGCTGCGCTAGTGTTCTGACAGCACGGGGTCCCTGTCCCCGAGCTACGAATTTCCACTACGGATCGTCGGGCACGTACCTGCCCGTGGAAAGGAAGTGTGGCGTGGCCACTGTTTCGTTCAAGGACGCAACTCGCGTCTACCCGGGTGCAGACCACCCCTCCGTCGACAAACTCAACCTGGAGATCGGCGACGGCGAATTCATGGTCCTGGTCGGGCCATCCGGCTGCGGGAAGTCGACCTCGCTCCGCATGCTCGCGGGCTTGGAGGAGATCAATGCCGGATCGATCTATATCGGTGAACGTGACGTCACCGATCTTCCGCCCAAGGACCGCGACATCGCCATGGTCTTCCAGAATTACGCCCTGTATCCCCACATGACAGTGGGCGACAACATGGGCTTTGCACTGAAAATGGCTGGGGTTCCCAAGGCGGAGCGTCAGCAGCGCGTCCAGGAGGCCGCTCACCTGCTGGGCTTGGAAGAATTCCTCAGCCGCAAGCCGAAGGCGCTTTCCGGTGGCCAGCGGCAGCGCGTCGCCATGGGCCGTGCCATCGTCCGCTCGCCGCAAGTCTTCTTGATGGATGAGCCATTGTCGAACCTCGACGCCAAGCTTCGCGTCTCCACCCGCACCCAGATTGCGGCCCTGCAGACCCGCCTGGGCGTCACCACCGTGTATGTGACGCATGACCAGGTCGAGGCTATGACCATGGGTGACCGCGTCGCCGTGATGAAGCTCGGCATCCTGCAACAGTGCGACACGCCGCTCACGCTGTACGACAAGCCGCGCAACCTATTCGTCGCCGGCTTCATCGGCTCGCCGGCCATGAACCTCATCGAGGGCAACGTCCAGGAGGATGGCGTCCACTTGGGTGATTACACGGTTCCGGTTCCTCGCGAGACCCTCGCGAAAGCGCCCAACGAGAAGAACCTCGTGCTCGGAATCCGTCCGGAGAACTTCCGGCTTTCGCCGAATCCAGAGAGTGGCGAGGGCATCCCGATCGACATCGGCGTCGTGGAGGAGCTGGGCGCGGATGCATTCATCTACGGGACCTTGTCTGGGATCGCCGAGGACGAGTTGATCACCGCACAGCAGATCGTTGCCCGGATCTCCGGCACTACACCGCCACACCGTGGCGAGAGCGTGCGACTGCTGGTCGATGAGACTCACGTGCATGTCTTCTCGAAGAACACAGAGGATCGCATCTCCGGCTAGAGGCGCCGCCAACAGTCCAATCAGTTCGGCCTCCCGAATGTGCGGGAGGCCGAACTATGTGCGCCCACTTGCAACCGAG
>DATFBI010000237.1:0-7163 GCA_035253925.1 Propionibacteriaceae bacterium | reverse complement strand
CTACGTGCCGGACGCGGATTCCATCGAGGCGCCACTACCGGGCGCCACGACCCTGGTGCGCACCGGTCCGGCCGCGGCGGCCCGACTGCCGGCACCGGAGATAACCGTGCTCGATTCCCGGACGGAGGGCGACACCACGGTCCTGCGAGTGCGTGCCAGGTCAAAGCGAGACGCATACGCACTGGGTGTGTATGTCGACAGACCGGTGCCCGAGGCGATAGTGGAAGCCGCCGGACAGACCGCAATTGACCTTCCCGCGCTCGGACCGCAGCCGGACGATGCCCTCCCGTGGTGGTGGCAAATGCAATTCTTCGATCCACCGGAGGGCGGCATTGAGCTGACCCTGCGGGTCGCAGGCACCAACCCACCTCGCATCGGCCTGACCGACTGGACGAACGGACTCGACGGACTGCCCGGCTACACCCCACGACCTCCCGGTGTCGCCATGCCTCCCGCCGGTCCACCGACCGACAGCGTGATCGTCACGCGCGTGTACCAGTGGTGAGGACTGTGCGTCTCTGTCCAGCCACCATGATCAGTTTGATCATGAAGTCTGTCCGTCCAGTGGTGCTGTCGAGTCGCGTACCACCAGCCGGGTGGCGAGTTCGATGTGGCGGGTGCTGACGACATCGTTGTTGATCATTTGAGCCAGGGATCGGATGGCCACCCGGCCCATCTCGAGTAAGGGTTGCGCGACCGTGGTGAGCGGTGGCACAGAGCGGCTCGAGAGGAAGGTGTCGTCGAAACCGACCACGCTAAGGTCTTGGGGTATCCGAATGGAACGCCGACGGGCCTCTTCCATAATCCCAAGTGCGATTTCGTCATTAGCGGCGAAGATCGCCGTCGGCCGGTCGGACCGATCAAGCAAATCGTGGGCGGCTCGTCGACCCGCGTCGTAGCTAAAGCCTGAGTGGGTGATCAATGACTCGTCTAGCTCGATCCCTGCCTGGCGCAGTGCAGAGCTGTAACCGGCCAGCCGAGCATGGCTGCAATCCACCGAATGCGGGCCGCCAGCATGAGCAATACGTCGGTGCCCCAAGGACAGCAAGTGTTCGGCAGCAGTGATGCCACCGGTGAAGTTGGTGGCACCGATGGTGATGCATTTGGTATCAGCAATTCGGAGGGGATCGACGACAACAACCGGGAAGCCGCCCTGATCCAATGCTTTGACAGCTGAGCTTGAGGCATCGACGGTAACGAAGATCGCGCCGATGTGATCGGATTGCAGCAACGCTCGAGGATTGATCATTGAGGAACTGGGTATCGGACCGATCACCACCTCGAACCCCTCCGCTGCGGCGGACGAGGCAACGCCTTCCAAGACGGCCATCATGTACGGACTTTGCAGTACAGGAACGACGACCTCGATCGATCGGCCTAGCTCACGCCCCCGGACCAAATTAGATCGAGCTGAATCAGACCGTGTCGGTCGGTACTCAGAGTCCCTTAGGTATTTCTGCACCCGTCTACGAGTCTCCGGGGAGACGTCGGCGCGGTCATTGAGCACCTTAGAGACCGTGGGCACTGATACCCCGGCAGCACCTGCGATTTCCGCAAGCGTAGTCCGGTGTTTCGACACCGCCGCCTCCAGTCAAAAAGGTTTCGGCGATCGCAGTCCTCTAATCGCCATCCGGTAACTCTGAATGTATACACCCAAAACGACCACAAATGCAGTTATTGACACCAGACCTGCGAGGTTTTATCTTAAAGCGGACCTTTCGAAAGCTCCGAAACTTTTCGAAGCTTCGACGGCGCTTCCACTGTTTCCCCTGGAGGATCGATGACAACTTCACGTACCAGCCGGCGTACCTTTCTGGGCCTAGCGGCCGGCTCAGCCCTCGGCGCCTTCGGGCTGTCTGCCTGCGGCACCTCAGGCCCCGCGCAACCGGGTGGCGCCGCCAGCGCACCTGCAACCGGCGGTGGCGCTGCTGGCATGGCCACTATGTGGGCCCTAACTGGGGAGCCCAATGAAGGTATTCGGCAGGACTCCGTTGAGGCGTTCAACAAGCTCGGCAAGGGAACGATCGAGGTCACGTTCTTCCAGAACGACCCTTATAAGGCCAAGATCCGTACCGCGGTGGGCGCTGGACAGGCACCAACGATCATCTTCGGCTGGGGCGGCGGCATCCTCAAGTCGTACGCCGACGCCGGCCAAGTCGAGGATCTCACAAGCTGGCTCGGCGAAAATGCTGCCTTCAAGGACAAGTTCATCCCAGCGGTGTGGAAGGCCGCGACAATCAACGACAAGATCTACGCGGTTCCGATTCAAAACACTCAGCCGATCATCCTCTACTACAACAAGAGCATCTTCGAAAAGGCCGGCGCCCAGCCCCCGGCGACCTGGGACGACCTCATGAACCTGGTCAACGTCTTCAATGGGCAAGGGGTAGCGCCATTCTCGCTGGGTGGCCAGTCGAAGTGGACCTCAATGATGTGGCTGGAATACCTGTTCGACAGGATCGGCGGCCCCGAGGTCTTCGACGCGATCTATGCGAACAAGCCCGATTCCTGGTCCGACCCTGCGGTGATCGAGAGTTGCACCAAAGTGCAGGATCTCGTGAAGGCGAATGGGTTCATTAAGGGGTTCTCTTCAATAGCAGCGGACACCCAGGCCGATCAGGCGCTGTTGTACACCAACAAGGCAGCAATGCTGCTCCACGGCGGCTGGGCCTACGGCAACATGAAGGCGACTCAACCGGAATTCACCGCCAGCGGGCTCGGCTGGGCAAACTTCCCAACAGTGCCTGGCGGCAAGGGAGACCCCAAGGACACCGTAGGTAACCCGGCGAACTATTTCTCGATTTCGGCCGAAGCCACCGAGGAAGAGAAGACGGTTGCCAAGGCCTACTTCCTTGACGGCCTTTTCACCGATGCCGAGGTCGACGCGTTCATTCAGAGCGGCCAGGTGCCGGTAGTAAAGGCGGCGGAGGCGAAGCTGGCCAGTTCTCCTGATGCAGCGTTCCAGCAGTTTGTGTTCAACATGACGAGTCAGGCGCCCAACTTCCAACAGTCCTGGGACCAAGCGCTAAGCCCATCCCAGGCCGAGGCGCTGCTCAACAACATCGACCAGCTGTTCCTGCTGAAGATCACGCCTGAGCAGTTCGCGAGCGCAATGAACGCCACCATCGGGGCGTGACATGACTGCCGTCGCTCCCCTAGCCCCGCCTGGGACCGGGACCGAAGCGCTGGAGCCGGCGCCACCCGCGGGCGGCGGGAAGAGTCGGCTCGGCATCTTCGTGATTCCTGCCCTGCTCATGTTTCTCGCATTCGCCTTTGTTCCGCTGATCGGCGTCCTGGTGCTTTCGTTCACTGACTGGGACGGAATCAGTGCCGTTCAGTTCGTCGGCACGCAGAGCTGGAGCGAGGTGCTAACTGATCCCGGGACCTGGCACGCGGTGTGGCTGACCTTCGCGCTCATGATCTGCACGTGGCTAGTGCAAACACCGATCAGCCTGCTCTTGGGTACCTTCCTCGCGGGGCAGCAGCGCTACCGGGCCTTTCTCGCCGTGCTCTTCTTCCTGCCCCTGCTCATGTCATCGGCTGCCATCGCGATCGCCTTCAAGTCCCTGTTAGATCCGAACTTCGGACTGGGTGCCGGCCTGCGCCTGCCGTTCCTGGCACAGGACTGGCTAGGTAATCCGACACTGGCGTTCATCACCGTGGTCTTCGTGATCGCCTGGCAGTTCATACCGTTCCACACGCTCATCTACCAAGGTGGCGTGCGGCAGATCCCCGAACAGATGTATGAGGCGGCTCAGATCGACGGAGCAGGGCGGATCCGGCAGTTCTTCTCCATCACCCTGCCGCAGCTGAAGTACACGATCATCACATCCTCGACCCTGATGCTCGTCGGATCACTGGTCTACTTCGACCTCATCTGGGTTCTCACCCAGGGCGGTCCGGGCAATGCGACCCGCATCCTCGCCCTGGATATGTATATCCGTGGCTTCCAAGCGAGCCAGATGGGAGCGGCGAGCGTAATCGGTGTGATCCTCGTGGTCTTTGGGCTGGTGCTGACAGTCCTAATCCAGCGCCTCGGGGGCCGGGACTTGCGCGCTAGCCAGATGGAGGGAATGTGAGATGACTACCACGGTTGCCACTCCTGTCACTGCGCCGGCGGGCGCTCCCTCTGCGCCGCGACGGCTAAAGGGTCGGCGCAATTACCTGGGCGGCTTCTTCGCCTGGGTGTGGCTGGCGATCATCATCATCCCGGTCTATTACGTGGTGATCACCACCTTCAAGGACCAGGGTGCGTACTTCACAGAGAACCCGCTCGCCCCACCGATCCCGCCAACGTTCACGGCATACGTGGAGGTATGGGAGGCGGGGATCGGGCGTTACTTCTTAAACTCGGTGATCGTCACCATCGGAGCGGTAGTCCCGATTGTGCTATTCAGCTTCATGGCTTCGTACGCGATCGTCCGCGGCGATAGCCGGTTGCTGCGCTTCAGCCGTACCTTGTTCCTGCTGGGTCTCGCCATCCCGGCGCAGGCCACGATCGTCCCCCTCTTCTTCGTCATTACCCGGATCCGGATGTACGACACACTGGGGGCGCTGATCTTGCCGTACATCGCCTTCGGGATCCCGCTTACGGTATTGATCTTGAGCAACTTCATCCGCGACGTCCCCCGGGAGTTGTTCGAATCAATGCGACTCGACGGTTGCACCGACTGGCAGATGGCGTGGAAGCTCGCGTTCCCCTTGACTCGGCCGGCCGTCGTTACCGTCAGCATCTACAACGGTCTGCACGTCTGGAACGGCTTCCTCTTCGCCCTGATCTTGACCCAGAGTCCGGAGAAGCGGGTGATACCGCTGTCATTGTGGGCCTTCCAGGGTGAGTACAGCGTGAACATTCCGGCCGTGCTGGCCGCTGTGGTGCTGTCTACGCTGCCGATCTTGGTGCTTTACGTCGTCGGCCGTCGTCAGCTGCTCCGTGGCCTGACGGCGGGATTTGGTAAGTAGCCCGCGCCATCCAGCCCATCGGCGACCCGTACGATTCGCGGCAGTGGGTATGCACATTTCAGTCGTCGTCAGCTACGCCTAACCGCTTAGGAGGAATCTCATGGCACCGCAGCCCACCAAGGAGGACAAGTTCAGCTTCGGTTTGTGGACCGTCGGATGGCGGGCCCGGGATTTCTTTGGGGAGGAGACCCGGCCGGTGCTGGCTGCCGTGGAAGCCGTACAGAGACTGGCTGAGTTGGGGGCGTACGGGATTACCTTCCACGACGACGATCTGATCCCGCCCGGCAGCAACAGCTCGGAGCGCCAGCGGATCATCGATGAGTTCAGGGCTGCACTGGAGGAGACCGGCCTGGTGGTGCCGATGGTGACCACCAACCTGTTCTACGACCCGGTGTTTAAGGATGGTGGTTTCACCAGCAACGACCGGAGCGTGCGGCGGTACGCGATCCGTAAGGTGATGCGCAACATGGACCTTGCCGCCGAACTCGGCGCGCAGATTTATGTCTTCTGGGGTGGCCGGGAAGGTTCGGAAGTCGACTTCGCCAAGGACGTGCGGGCAGCGCTCGACCGGTACCGCGAGGCGATGGACCTGCTCGCGCAGTACTCGATTGACCGCGGCTATGGGATGCGGTTTGCGATTGAGCCGAAACCGAACGAGCCGCGGGGCGACATCTTGTTGCCCTCGATCGGGCATGCTCTGGCGTTTATTAATGAGCTTGAGCATTCCGACATGGTCGGCATCAACCCCGAAACTGGGCATGAACAAATTGCCTGCCTCAACTACACCCATGGAATAGCGCAGGCTTTGTGGGCGGGGAAGCTGTTCCATATCGATCTCAACGGGCAGAAGGGGCCGCGCTTCGACCAGGATCTGGTGTTCGGCAACGGTGATCTGCTGCAGGCGTTCTCCACTGTTGATCTTCTGGAGAACGGGGCGCCCGGAGGCGGGCCGACCTACGACGGGCCTCGGCACTTTGATTACAAGCCGCTGCGTACCGAAAACATTGACGGAGTCTGGGAATCGGCGTTGGCCAACATGGAGCTCTACCTGACGTTGCGTGACCGAGCCCGAGCGTTTCGGGCCGATCCAGAAGTGCAGGAGGCGCTGGAGGCCGGCCGCGTCGGCGAACTGAGCCAGCCAACACTCACTGACGGGGAGAGCTACGAGGAGCTGCTGAGTGACCGCAGTGCGTTCGAAGATTACGATCTCGACGGCCCTAGAAAGCAGGGCTACGGATACGCCAAGATCCAACGTCTGGCCATTGAACACCTCCTCGGCGTCCGCTGACCCCCCAGTGTTGAAAGGTCGACGAACAAATGCCATCTGAGTTCCATGTCGCGACAACCGGATCCGACCAGGCCGACGGTTCCGCGGACCGTCCGCTCCGGACTATCAATCGGGCTGCGGCCCTCGCCATGCCCGGGGATACCGTCGTAGTCCACAGCGGGGAGTACCGTGAGTGGGTCCAGCCCCGGCGCGGCGGGCTAAGCGAGCGGCGGCGCATCACCTACACCGCCGCTCCCGGCGAGCACGTTGTGATCAAGGGTTCGGAACAAGTCACGCGATGGGACCAGGTGAACGGCAACGTCTGGACGGTCGCCGTGCCGAACACCCTCTTCGGCTCCTTCAACCCGTTCGCCGAAGTGATCGAAGGCGATTGGATCGTCTACGCCGACAAATCCACGCCAAAGAAGCACCTGGGCGATGTCTACCTCAACGGAACTAGCTTCTACGAGGTCATGAGCCTTCCGGAGGTGTCAGACCCGCCGCTGCGGACCGAGCTGATAGACGATTGGACCGGAACCGTCGACCCGATCCGGAATCCCGAGCAGACGCAATATGTCTGGTACGCCGAAGTCGGTGATGAGCAGACCACCATCTGGGCCAACTTCCAGGGCGCGAACCCGAATGAGGAACTCGTCGAGATCAACGTACGGCGCTCGGTGTTCTATCCAGTCGAGCACCACCTCAACTACATCACCGTTCGCGGATTTGAACTCGCCCAGGCCGCCTGCCCGTGGACCCCGCCGACGGCCGACCAGCCCGGCCTGATCGGGCCGAACTGGGCCAAGGGCTGGATCATCGAGGACAACGTCATCCACGACGCGAAGTGCTCGGCCGTCTCGCTCGGCAAGGAGATTTCCACCGGCCACAACTTCGCGACGCTGCGACTTGACAAGCCGGGCTACCAGTACCAGCT
>DATFBI010000236.1:0-5262 GCA_035253925.1 Propionibacteriaceae bacterium | reverse complement strand
GAAGGATCAGCAAGTATGGCAGACCAAGTGCCAGCACCGGCAGCACAATGATCAAAATCAACCAGCCGGTGAGCATTGCGATGACGAAACCAATGATCATGCTGCCTGGCAAGATCAGGTCACGCTGGCGTCCACGGGATCCAGTGGGCCGTCGGGTAACTCGCGCCCACCATTCCTTGGTTGATTCCGCTCGTCGGCTGGGGAGTCGGGCCTGTGGCTGTAGGCCGTAGGTGATTCCTACCAGACCACCAATGATCAACAAGCCGGCTGCGATAGCCAATATGCCGGTCACAGATCTGCCTCCGATCGGCCTCGTGTCGATCCAGGAAGATCACGGCGAAATGGGAGCAGCTCTGCATCGAAGTCGGCATCGGGAAAGAACCCGGCGAGCTGACTGGCAGTTCCCGAAGCGTGATAGGTCAGGTGCGTAACCGGGCGACCGTGCTCGATCGCACGTGTTACCTGCCGGATCTCGGAAACATATCGGCGACGTGCACCGCCCTTCCAGGTCTCATCCACGAGCTTCACATAGATGAAGAGGTGAATGTTGTGAGCAATCTGGCGATACGCCTCCTCGACCGACAAGACTCCGCCCTGGGCGACTCGCGATGCCAAGCGATCCATGGTCGACTCTGCGGAGTGCGAGTGAGTGGTGCTGAGCGTGCCGGTGCCTGCCTGCATGGCCTCGAACATCGCCGCCGCTTCGCCGCCGCGCACTTCCCCGATCACTAATCGCGACAGATTCTGCCGCAACGCTTCTGGGACTAGCTCAGAGATCGTGAAATCACCAATCCGACTGCCGCCGAACGTTTCACCGTGACCGACACGCGCCTGCAGAGCCAAGATGTTCTGCCGGCCCGGTTGCAGGTGGGTCATGAGCTCATAGTCCGTTTCCAAGGTGCCGAAGCGCTCATTGAACGGGATGGCATTGATCAAGGCTCGCAGCAGTGTTGTCTTACCAGCACCTTGATCACCGGAGATCACCATTGACTTTCGAGCCAAGATCGCCGCATCGAGGAATTGCGCAACCTGATAGGGCATCAGACCGCCGTCGGCAAGATCAGCCAAACAGACATCGGTGAGGGTGTGTTGGCGGATGACAATGCTTGGCCGATACGACAAGCCGAAAGCCATTGCGTGCAGGCGGAATCGCTCACCAAGAGCCAGGGTCATCGTGGGATGGGTGTCATCGAAGGGCCGAGATGGCTCGCTGTTCTGACCGAGGAAACGGACGGCCTCAACGAGCTCGGCGTCGCTGTCGGCGACCGGTGGCATCCGCTTGCGCCTACCGTCTCCGTACTGGACGACAACCGAGTCCCAGCCGTGAATCTCGATGTTCTCTACACCGGGGATCTCCAGTAGCGGCTGTAGCCTTCCGTAACCGAACACCGCGTTCTCCACCGCGGTGACATAGGCCTCCTCTCGAGCAGGGGACCAAAGCTCAGCGCCGTTTCGATGAAGAGATCGAACATGATCAGCTACCACTCGACGAATAATTGAGCGGCCGAGTAATAGGCGATCTTCACTGGCTAGCGGTCGACCACTCGAGCGGGCGTACCCTTCGGCTTCATTGGTAATGATCTCCGATGCACGCCGACGAAGCTCCACAACCTGCAACCAGTCAAGATCACCATTTGGCATCACTGCCTGGCTGGATTTGAGCTCCTCTGAGCTGTAGATCCCGAATGGTTTACGACGGCTCGCCGCGGTGGTAAGTCCTGGATCGGTGTCGGGCTTAGGTAATTCCTTCTCGTACTCCGCAAGAATCGGAATCTCTGCCAGAACAGCAGGCTGGTCAACCGAGTTGTTTTCTTTCATGATCGGTCACTGACGAGCTCGGCCGAGCGTTGCAAGGTGCTCGACAGCTGGGAAGAGGCATCTCGGATACAGCGAACCAGCGGTGATACTTCGAACCGCCGGTGTCTGGGACGTCCATCGGACAGGTGTCCGGCTGTCTGCCGATCATGAGTGATGCTGGTGATCACTGGTACCTCTAGGGCCTTGGCAATCTCACTGCTCCGGTACGGTTGGCCCTCACCGATGACGATCAAACCAAGGTGTCTGCGATCAGCTGAAGTAAGCCGCGGATGATCACGGAGCGTGGGCAGATGTACCCGAGCACTCATCACAGACCGCAGAGTCGAATTGAGCACAACGGCGATAAGTGCACTGCGTTCGAGGAGCGGCGCAGGCGGGCCTGCTGGCCCCATTCGGCCGCAGTCGATGATCACGTCAATGTCGACGTCGGCCAGCCGGTCAAAGGCTTCTGCGAGGTCTTCCCACACAGCACCGAAATGCGACGCGCTGCCGGGCTTGGTGAAGCCGGGTAAGAAAAGTCGGCGACTCCCGTCCTCCGACGACAGCGGCACCGTTTGGTCGAGCACCACCTCGCGAAGCGGTCGCCTATCGCGATGAGCCTCCGCCACCCGCAGCAATCCCTTGCCACCAGCGGAGCGACCGGCAAGGTAGCCGGCCAGTACGGCTTGATGTGCACCTGGATCGCAGTCGGAAAGCAGGACGGGGCGCGGCCACATAAGGGCAAGGCCTACCGCCAGCGTGGTGACGCCGGGCGATCCGCCGGTTGAGGTCAGCAGCAGTATCGCCATTTCTGATCACCTGCCCGCATCCCGCACGATGGCGATTCGATCTTGAGCCGCCAGCATCGCGATTGTCGGCGCAGCGGATGCATCCACATCGACGTTGACCAAGATTGACGTGCCGTCGGCGGCCGGCGATTGGTCGATCACACTGCCGACAAAGATGCTTCCAGCGAGCTTGTCCGTTGTTGAGCTGTCAGTGGCGGCTGGCATCGCAATGAGGCGTACGCGTGAGGCTGGTTGCAGTAAGTTGCCGGGCGAACGGCCGGGTGCAAGCTTGACGCCGACGATTGTTCGCCCTTCAGCCGGGATAGCAGCATCCGTGACTGCAGTCGAGAGAATCACCGATCCTTCGACAAGATCAAAAGCTGCCCTCTTGCCAACAAGATCATTTAGCTGCCGGACGGGAATTGCGTTTGGCAATGATCCGCTGCGCAGGGTGATTGTGGCTAGATCACCGCGTTCGATGGTTTCGCCACGATAGACGGTGTGCGCCGCCGCAACGACAGCTGTTTCGCTGGCCACGCGCGCGTAGATGACGTACGACAGCAACCCGCCGAGGCACAGTGCCACAATGCCGAGCGCGATCCATTTGGGATTGCGGCGACCGGGTAGCCGAGGTGGTTGCGGCGTGACCGCCGATTCTGCTGGCGGACTGACTTTTCGTTTTCGCGCCTTGCTGGACGAGGCGGCGGTGCGAGGCTCGATGTCAACGGTCACTTGTCAATCCCATAGTTCTGAGGGGCGGGCATGATCATCGGGAGACCCCGGTAGGCACGATGTTGGCTCGAGCAGAGCCTTGTCCGCTGACTGAGCCGATGCCAATGATCGACAGAAAGATTGTCGGTTCCTCGGCGCTGGTTGTTACCGCAACAACCCCGTTCGAGATGGAGACTGTCCCTTCGACGCCGGGCTGGCCGGCAAGGTAGCCCTTCGCAGCAAGCACTGCCGCGCTGGCGGGATCGGCGGCGCCGAGCTGTTGGGTAGCAGCCGCATTTCCAGCAGCACGACTGGCACCTGCGGCTGCCGACTCGGCTCGGCTCGCTGCGGCCACCTTCTGACCACCGTCGATCACGAGTCCAGTAGTGATGATCAAGGCGCCCATGGTCACCAGCACGAAAAGGCTGATGGACTGGCCGCGCTCATCCCGGGCTCTCGTCCTTGGCTGATTCATGATCGGCTTCTCTATGATCATCGGCCACGGTAGGTGTCGAGGGCGGCGGATCCGCGCCCAGTGAGTTCGGTAGAACCTGGCCAACCGGGAAGGAAGACGTCGGAGAAGTCGACGATGCACGAGACGGTCGATGTGACTGTCGATGGGGTTCCGGCTGGCACTCCAAAGGCCGCGGTGTTGATCGAGACTGATGTCGACCTGCAGCGCAGCCCGGCGGTGGTAAGTGACTGTGATCCGGCAGCACGTCCAGCGGTGCTGGCCTCACCAGCCGAGCGCGCCAGGGATGCGGCACGGGCCGCGGTGTGGGCGGCTTCGTTGACCGTGGTACGCGCGAACCAGAGGCGTCCGCCAGCCACTAACAGCCCAACCACTAGTAACAGAGCAGGCACGAGCAACGTGAGTTCGACAGCAACTGCGCCACGCTGGTCCCGTACGGCCTGCATCGAAATGGTGATCATGGCGGAGTGACGCGTTCCAGCGGCGCAGTCGCGGTCTCGTTGATTCGGCCGAGTCGAAGATCGAAGATCATCGGCGCAGTTGCGGAGACGGCGGCGTTCACGGTCGTACCGGTCCGCTGGACGCGGACGGAAATGTTCTTCAGTCCTCCTGAGCTGGCGATGTTGGTAGCCAAGTGTTGAGCGTCGGCTTCAGAGCCGTAGCTGCCGCGGGCAACGTCGACCGCAGCGGTTGCTGCTCGTTGGGCGACATTGCGGCCATGGAGGAAGATGCCAGCCTCGACGATCCCGAGGGTGACAAGCATTAGTGCGGGCCAGAGAACCGCCCACTGCACGCTTTCACTCAGGCCGCGCTCGTCGCGGGCCCCTATCTGCACAGGTCAGAGCTTGGGGAGTTTGGCGCGAACGTAGGCGGTGATCAAGGTGATCACGATCCCGGCCACTGTGACGGCGCCAGCGAGCAGAATGGCGTTCTCGGCCGACTGGCTGAGTCCGCGCTCGTCGCGTGATGGAGGATTCTTGAGCAGGACGAATAGTCCCACCATGGCGGCGGCCCAATGCTGAACCTTCATGGAGTTCCTTTCGGGGGGGCAGGCTTCATGATCATGAAGCCCTAAGGGAATTGCATCACCGCGAGGGGAATCTTCTCGCGGTTGGCCTGAAATGATCACCGGACGAGCACCTGCAGCTCTCCAACGGGGAGTTCGGTGGTATCAACTGCAGGAACGTTGATCACGCCCGACTGGCCGTTGCTCGTCCAAGTAACGGCCCAGTTGGCTACGGCTGACACGGTGTAGCTGCCGTCTGGCAGTGAGGGTTTGGTGTAGGAGTAACCGCAGCTTGGCGACTTAGCGCCGGGTTGCACGGCTGGAGTCCACTCATGGCCTGATCCGGCGCAGGTGATCGAGTGGCCGTCGCCCATGCGGAACGTCAGGCTACTTACTTTGGCATCGAGCGATACGGAGAGGCCCGCGACCGAATCCGCAATCGGGCCCACCCGCGAAGGACCGTCCGCCCAAAGCCACAAGGGATATCC
>DATFBI010000235.1:0-12950 GCA_035253925.1 Propionibacteriaceae bacterium | reverse complement strand
CGAGGACATCGAGATCGGCCAGCTGATCAATGCCGAGCCTGCGAACCTGCAGGATCTTCATGGTGCCGAATTCCAGATAGAAAAGGCGAAGGCGGCGGCCATCGTCGTACGGATGGATCCCAACACCATTACGATTCCCCCGTCGCGCCAGGACTGGCAGATCGGTGGCATCCTCTGCTACTCCAAGATCTGCACGCACGTTGGCTGCCCGATCAGTCTCTGGGAGCAGCAGACTCATCACCTGCTGTGCCCATGCCATCAATCGACCTTCGACCTCGGGGATTCCGGAGTCGTGGTCTTCGGCCCGGCTGCGCGGGCACTACCCCAACTGCCGATTGCCGTGGATGCTGAGGGTTACATCATCGCCCAGAGCGACTTCACCGTTCCGGTCGGACCGAGCTATTTTGAACGGGACTCACGTAATGACTTCAAGGCAGGCGATAACTGATGGCCCAGCCAGCCGCAACCGTTCCCGACGACAGCTCGGTCCAGCCTGAGACGCCACAGAAGGAGCTTGGGCCGGTCTTCAAGGCTGCCGCCGGTCCAACCAAGTGGCTGGACGACCGGATCGGTATTGCTGGACTCGGTCGCCCGTTCCTCCGCAAGGTCTTCCCAGACCACTGGTCATTCCTGCTGGGTGAGATTGCGCTCTACTCGTTCATCGTTCTGATTCTGAGCGGCATCTTCTTGACCATCTGGTTCAAGCCTTCAATGGCCGAGATCGAGTACGAGGGCAGCTATGAACTGCTGCGCGGACTGCACATGTCTGAGGCATACGCGTCGACACTCGCCCTGTCCTTCGATATCCGCGGCGGTCTGTTGCTGCGGCAGATGCACCATTGGGCAGCTGCGGTCTTCGTCGCGGCAATGCTCACCCACAGTCTGCGGATTTTCTTTACCGGTGCATTCCGTAAGCCGCGCGAGATCAACTGGGTGATCGGTGTCGCCATGCTGGGCCTTGGCCTGGTTGAAGGTTTCGCCGGCTACTCGCTGCCAGACGACCTGCTGTCGGGCACTGGCCTCCGATTCGTCGATGGGCTTATCCGCGCAATACCTATCATCGGAACCTGGGCCGAGTTCTTCACCTTTGCTGGTGAGTTCCCCGGCGAGCTGATTATTCCTCGCCTCTACATGCTGCACATCTTGCTGCTCCCAGCCCTGCTGTTCGGGCTCATCGCGGCCCATCTGGCTTTGGTGGTCTACCACAAGCACACCCAGTACCCGGGCCCAGGCCGGGTTCAGGGCAACGTTGTTGGTTACCCCGTGTTCCCGGTCTACGCCGCGAAGGCCGGCGGATTCTTCCTCATCGTCTTCGGCGTTCTCACGCTGATGGGCGCGACGATGCAGATCAACCCGGTCTGGGTGGTTGGGCCGTACAACCCGGCTGAGGTGTCTGCTGGCTCGCAGCCGGACTGGTACATGGGCTTTGTCGAGGGCGGCATTCGTATCATGCCGAACTGGGAATGGCACATCGGATCGACGACCTGGTCATGGAACGTCGCCATACCGGGTCTCGGGCTGATGCTTCTGTTCTTCGGGCTGATGGCTATCTATCCGTTCGTCGAGGCCTGGGTTACCGGGGACAAGTCTGAGCATCACATCCTTGACCGTCCCCGCAACAACCCGACCCGCACGGCGTTCGGTGTGGCAGCTATGACCGGCTACGCGATGCTGTGGATAGGCGGCGGCAATGACCTGGTCGCTGTGGTGTTCGATGTATCCCTGAACGCGGTGACATATTTCCTGAGGGTTGCGGTGTTCGTGGCACCGGTGCTGGCATTCTTGATCACCAAGCGGATCTGCATTGGGCTGCAGCGCGCCGACCGTGAGCGGATGCTGCATGGTGCCGAGTCTGGTGTCATTGATCGTGCGCCTTCCGGCAAGTACTCCGAGCGGCACCGCTCAATCAGCCAGGGTGAGGCCTTCGCGCTGACCCAGCACGAAGATATGCCGGCACTCCTGCCTTTGACCGACGTGGATGGCATGTCGGTGAAGGAAATCAAGTCTGAGCAGCGCCGGCGTAAGGCAACCCGCTTCTACTTCATCGACACGCTACGTCGGCCTACCCGGGCGGAGCTGGAAGAGGCTGCGGCACACCACATGCACCCGATGGCGATCGAGGGCGACGGTGAACATCACGCCATTGAACCTGTGGAAGAGGAAGAGCACCACCTGGCTAAGTAGCTAGTCACATCACGCTGCGCCCCACGGCTTACCTAGGAGTCGTGGGGCGCTGCAATGCGTCTTACGGTCCCACTCACTGAACCCGCCGTACTCTCCGAAGAGATCCACGTATACGTTGGTTTCCAGCGTTCTGCGCAGGCTGTAGAGCTAAGGCGGCTGGCCCGTGGCTACCGTCCAAATGCGAGGGATGTGGGATTGCTCACTCTTCGCAAAACATGACAATAATTCCGAGCTAGCAGGCGTTGACGCGTCTGGACGAGACCGCCCCGCGGTCATGACGCCCGAGTAGACGCAGAGGATATGAGCATCAATCAGAAGCTGACGAACCGCCAGCCCGATACCCGCAAGCCAGCAGCCGAGGAGAAGGACAAGAAGAGCGGACTCGATCTTTCCGTAACTCAAATCCTCGGCGGCGCACTGGCCGCCGTAACGGCAGCGGTGCTAGGGGCCCAACTCAGTGTGTTTGGCACGGTCATTGCCGCCGCCATGGCGAGCATCATCACTGCTGTCGGGGGGTCACTGTACACAGCTTCATTGCGGCGTACCGGCGACAAGGTGAAGACCGTCTTTTACACCAGCCAGCCGAATGAGGTCGACGAGCCGACCGTCATGGAGATTGTGTCGGACCGTGAAGGTCATATCACGGGGCAGCGCAGTCATCTTGTGGCACCGGAACCGGACCCAGCGCCGCCGGAGCGCGGATCGAAGCTGAACTGGAAGCGGGTCGTCGTCGCAACCTTGGCTGCATTTGGCATCGCAGCAGTCGCGCTCACCTCCGTTGAACTGGTTACAGGCCATGCCATCTCGGGCGGCGAGGGAACTACAGTCCAGCAGGTCAGGGAGGGCAGGTCCGAGAGGGGTTCGGACACCAAGAAGGAGAAGGCTCCATCGGAGAAGCCGACGAAGGAAGCAACAAGCGACGCGACTGAGGAGTCCACCACAGAACCGAGCGCACAAGCTTCTGCTTCTGAACGGGACGAAACCAGGGCAGCGCCAACGCCTGAAGCTAGTGAGACCACCAGGGCGGCTCCCACCCCAAGGGCATCCGCCAGCGGCAGCCCCTAGACCACTTCCGCGGCGTCCCCAACCACAGCCCGGCCGAGCCACGGCCGGGCTGTTGCATGTCTGGCATCTGATTCTGGATTCAAGGACCGACTGTCGGGCGGTCGTAGGCAAATCTTGAGGAGCCAGTGAGAATGTCCAGGTGCGATTTCTCAAAAAGCTGCCACCGTACGACCTCACCTATGCCGATGTCTTCATGGTGCCTCGGCGCTCCGCCGTCGGATCGCGGCTAGATGTAGATCTCACCAGCACCGATGGGATCGGCACGACACTGCCTATCGCCGTGGCCAACATGACCGCCATCTCCGGGCGACGCATGGCGGAGACGGTCGCGCGTCGTGGTGGGATCGCAATTCTTCCGCAAGATATCCCCTCCGATGTCGTTGCCGAGGTAGTTGGCAAGGTGAAGCGGTCGCACCCGGTCTATGACACTGCGGTTTCGGTAACCCCGCACACCACGGTGGGCGAGGCTCTTTCGTTGATCCCCAAACGCGCCCATGGACTGGCGGTAGTCGTGGAAAACGGCCAACCTTTAGGGACGGTCAGTGAGACGGAGGCAGCGGGGGTTGACCGGTTTGCCCAGGTGCACACGGTGATGTCTAGCGACCTGCTGATCACCACCCCGGAGTCGACACCGATGGACATCTTCGAGGAGCTGATCCACCGGCACCTCGAGGTCGCCCTACTGATGGAAAACGGCAAGCTGCTCGGTGTTATGACTCGGAAGCATGCGCTGCGCTCAACCTTGTATCGTCCCGCCCTCGACCCCGAAGGCCGCCTGATGATTGGCGCCGCAGTCGGCATTAATGGCGACGTCGCTATTCGCGCGGAAGCATTGCTTGATGCTGGGATCGATATTCTGGTCGTCGACACGGCACATGGTCACCAAGATCGGATGCTGGAGTCGCTTAAGGCGGTACGTGAGGTTCGAGACCGGCAGGCTGATACCCAAGGACGCCGGGTTGCATTGGTCGCAGGCAATGTGGTCTCGGCTGACGGAGTCAATGATCTGGTCGGCTCCGGCGCCGATGTGGTCAAGGTCGGAGTCGGGCCGGGTGCCATGTGCACAACGCGGATGATGACCGGCGTTGGCCGACCACAGTTCAGCGCTGTCCTGGAATGCGCCGAGGCGGCCCGTGCCGTAGGCCGATCGATCTGGGCCGACGGCGGCGTACGTCACCCGCGGGATGTCGCGCTTGCGCTCGCGGCTGGAGCCGGGAGCGTGATGATCGGTTCCTGGTTTGCCGGAACGTACGAGAGCACCGGCAATCTGATGACCGACGCGGAGGGCCGGATGTACAAGGAGTCCTACGGCATGGCATCGGCGCGGGCCGTCAAGCTGCGTACCAAGGACTCCTCCGGGTTCGATCGGGCGCGCGCCGGCCTCTTTGAGGAGGGAATCTCTACCGGGCGGATGTATCTGGACCCAGAACGGCCGAGCGTTGAGGACCTGATTGATTCCATCGTGGCCGGCTTACGTAGCAGCTGTACGTACGCCGGTGCGTCCAACCTCGAGGAATTCCACGATCTCGCCGTCGTCGGCGTCCAGTCCGGCTCGGGCTATGAGGAGGGACAGCCCCAGCACGGCAGCTGGTAACCCGTGGCAGAGATTCGCTGCGTCTGCTCGGTCAACCGTCAATGGGTTGGGGCGTCAATGGGATGGGCCGCGCCGGTGACGCGTACCCCGGGCTCACCGCCGATCACACTGACCTTGAGCTCGCTGGGGCAGCCCATATCCACTCCCTGGATGATGGTGAACTCGGCATTGTCGCCAATCAGGCCGAGTTCCCGTAGGTAGCCACCGAACGCTGCCGCCGCAGAGCCAGTTGCTGGATCCTCGACCACTCCGCGGCCGGCAAAAGGGTTACGGGAGTGATAGCGCTTCTTAGACTCCGGCCAGACCAATTGCAGCGTAACCAGCGCCTGATCTTGCATCAGCTTGGCAAGAGCCTGGAAGTCATAATCCAGAGCGGCCAGTCGCTGCCTGCTTTTGGTCACCAGTATCAGGTGCTCCGACCCCGCATTTGCCAGCAGCACTGGGTATTCCTGGTCAAGATCATCGGCGGACCACCGAAGTGCCCGCAGCGCATCGGAGACCACCTGAGGCTCCGGCTGGGCTGTTCGAGGCGCCACGCTCGTCATCTCTGCAACAAGCTCACCCTGCTCGTTCTGGGAGGTCATGACGGTGACCATTCCGGCAGGTGTATGAAAGATCAACTCAGCTGCCGGCGATCGCTCAGCTACGGCAACCGCCGCCGCAATAGTGGCATGCCCACAGAACGGCACTTCCTGCAGCGGCGCAAAGTAGCGCACGTCGTAGGCATTGGGTCCGTTCGGTCGTGGCACCAGAAATGCGGTTTCGGAGTACCCGACATCAGCGGCGATAGCTTGCATTTCCGCGGCATCCAGCCCTCTGGCGTCCGGGACCACGCCCGCGGGATTGCCCCCGCTACCGTCGACCGTAAAGGCTGCGTACCGCAGCACTTCGGTGGTCACGGCAGACTAAGCAGTTGCGAAGCGGTTCGCCGATCGGGCCCGCGCCTTGGCCGCCTCCACCTCGCGGTTCTTGGGCGGTGCCGTGGTCACAAGGTCTTCAAGCAAATGCTCGGTGGCGTGGGCAATGTCTTCGACCGCCCGATAGAAGACCTCCTCATTGGCCTTCGACGGCTTCGACACCCCCGCGACCTTCCGTACATATTGCAGAGCCGCGTCGTGCACCTCATCCCTGGTCGCTGGCGGCTCAAAGTTATTCAATGGTCTGATATTCCGACACATGTCGCCCATTGTGCACGACCGGCCGCGCGGTACTAGTGCGGCCGCCGTTTTGTTCGGTGGGGTTGAGCGGCCCACTGGCAAAGCTAAGAACGCTTGAATCGGAAGCACTGCAGAACCGCAGATATCGGCAAACTAGCCACACACTTTGCCAGTGGGCCGCTCAACCCCACCGAACGACCCAAAAAGCGAGCCCACTCAGTGCGCGTGATCTCCGCGGTAGAACTCGTAAAGCAGCCCAGTCAACGTAACGAATCCGAAGCCGAAGCCAATGATCATGAGCCACCACCCATAGACCGGGCCCAACACCACCAGCACGAACGTCAGCGAGAGGAACAGCGGCCACTTGCTCGAGGGCGGGAAAAAGCCCAACTCGCCAGCTCCTTCGGCGATCTCGCCCTCTTTCTCATCCTCTGGCCGTGGGGTCATGCGCCGCGCCACCAGAAGCAGGTACGCCCAGATCATCAGCACCAGGAAGGTCGTCAAGATCAAGGCAACTGTGCCAGCGATCTCCGGCACACCGTTTTCATCTGCCGTGATGAGCCAGTAGATCGGGGTAACGATGACAAAGAAGATCGTCAGGGCGCCGAAAATCCACGCCTCGACCTTCACTTCTGATCCTCCTGGGCCTCCGGTGACCGGCCGTGGTGTGTCGACTCATACTGCGCAGCTAGATCTGTGGTGTCCCCAGCTACCCGGTGCCTGAGCTCTGCAAGACGACCGGTGTCCTCGCCTGCGTCCACTGTTGATTCGTCGAACTCCTCCTCATCATCGCCGTACTCCAAAATCGCCACCTCCGGGTGGTGCAGATCAAAGGCCGGCGACTCGGAGCGAATCTTAGGCAACTGGGTGAAGTTGTGACGCGGCGGTGGGCAGCTCGTTGCCCACTCCAGTGACCGACCCCAACCCCAGGGATCGTCAGTGTTCACCTTCGGGTTGTTACGGCTCTTCCAGACGTTCCAGAAGAAGACCAGCGTCGAGCCACCAAGCAGGAACGCGCCGACCGTGGATATCTGGTTCGCGAGCGTGAAATTGTCACTAGGCAGATAGTCGGCATACCGACGTGGCATTCCCTCCGCACCCAGCCAGTGCTGAATCAGGAATGTGGTGTGGAACCCAATGAACAGCAGCCAGAAGTGGATTTTGCCCAGCGTTTCGTCCAGCATCCTGCCGGTCAGCTTGGGCCACCAGAAGTAGTAGCCGGCAAACATCGCGAAGACCACAGTGCCGAACACCACGTAGTGGAAATGCGCTACCACGAAGTAGCTATCTGAAACCTGGAAGTCCAGCGGAGGGCTGGACAGAATGATGCCGGTCAGACCACCAAACAAGAAGGTGGTCAAGAAGCCGACGGCCCAGAGCATGGGCGTTCGCATGGCGATACTGCCGCCCCACATAGTGCCGATCCAGTTGAAGAACTTCACCCCTGTGGGCACAGCGATGAGGAAGGTCATGAAGGAGAAGAACGGAAGATTGACCGCCCCAGTGACGAACATGTGGTGTGCCCAAACGGCAGCCGATAACGCCCCGATCAGTAGGGTCGCACCTACCAGGCCTATGTAGCCGAAGATTGGCTTCCGGCTGAACACCGGCAAAACCTCGGTAATGATGCCGAAGAACGGCAAGGCGATGATGTAAACCTCCGGATGCCCGAAGAACCAGAACAGATGCTGCCACAGGATTGGGCCGCCGTTGGCCGCGTCAAAGACATGTGACCCAAGGACCCGATCGGACTCGAGAACCAAAAGTGCAGCGGCGAGAATTGGGAAGACCGCCAGCACCAGGAACGAGGTGATCAAGATGTTCCAGGTGAAGATCGGCATCCGGAACATGGTCATACCGGGAGCCCGCATGCACAGGATCGTGGTGGTGAAGTTGACGGCGCCGAGGATGGTGCCAAGGCCGGCCATGTACAAGCCCATGATCCACAAATCACCGCCAACGCCAGGTGAGTTGACCTCGTCATTCAGTGGCGCGTACGCGAACCAGCCGAAGCTCGCCGCACCTGAGGGCGCCAGGAAGCCAGCGGAGGCTATCAACCCGCCGAACAGATAGAACCAGTAGGCGATCATGTTGAGTCGCGGGAACGCGACATCAGGTGCGCCGAGCTGCAGGGGCATGATCGCGTTGGCGAAGCCGGCAAACAGCGGGGTCGCGAACAACAACAGCATGATCGTGCCGTGCATCGTGAAGAACGCGTTGTAGCTCTCGTACGACAGGTACTGCATGCCGGGGAAGGCCAGCTCGGCTCGAATGGCCATGGCCAGAATGCCGGCAAACAAGAAGAAGATCATCGACGTGATGAAGTACAGATTGCCGATCACCTTGTGATCGGTCGTGATCATCCACTTCCACGAAATTGTGCCCAGCTGACGCTTGGGTGTCGCTATCTCGGCTGCGGTGGCCGTACGCTGCAGCGTCGTCATCGCGTGCCCTCCTCAGAACCTGTCCTTACAGGCGAATTAGCCAAAGCCGGACCCTTCGCTTCGCCGGTCTGACCTTTGGCCACCAGTGTCTTCAGGTAGGCGTTATAGTCGGCCTCACTGACCACATGCACGTTGAACAGCATCGCTGAGTGGTAGGTGCCACAAAGCTCCGCACACTTCCCAGCGAATACCCCCTCCGTCGTCGGCGTAATCTGGAAACTGTTCAGCCGGCCAGGGATGACGTCCAACTTCGTGTAGAACGACGTCACCCAGAACGAGTGGATCACATCCGGCGATGAGAGGTTGAACTGGACCAGTTTGTTGACGGGCAGATAAAGATCAGGGGTCTTGTTGATGGTGCCCGCCTCCCAGACGTCAGACCCGACAGCTGGATTGTCAGCGGCTTTGTAGTTGAACGTCCATGACCACTTTTGGCCTACGACGTCAACAGTGACCTCTGGATTGGCGACCTTCTCCGTGACGGCATTCTGCGCCAGGACCGTGTAATAGAAGAGCACGCCAATGATGATGAACGGGGCGATTGTGTAGAAGATCTCCATCGGCAGGTTGTAGCGGTTCTGCCGAGGCATCTTGGCGTGCTTGGTCTTGTACCGTGTGCTGGCCCACAGGATGAGCCCCCACACGATGAAGCCGACCGCGAAAGCAGCGATCCAAGAACCGATCCAGAGATCCAGGATGCGTTCGCCTCGGTCGCCGCCGGCTGGCGGTGGGAAGCCCAGCCGCTTGATCTGCGCGGTTAACTCTGGTGAGCAGCCGGTAAGGAACAGCAGGCTGAGGATCGAGAATGCTAACAGGGCGGGGCGAACACGGCTGCGTAGGCTGCGTAACCCGCCGCGGACCTGTGGCAGTGTCACGTTATCCGGAGCGGGCCGTTTAGTCCTGCCACCCACGTTGCGCCTTTCGTCAGATCGGTACACATCGTCCGAAAATCGTGCCCGCCCTCAGTCCCGGCGGACGCCCTTCTTTGGTGTTCACCCTAACGTAGGAAGACGCTGTGTTCACCGGTGCGGGGGTCGCGTTTTTGGCGGCTCCCCCAACGCCGTCCCAGTGCCCTACTTCCCTAGCGAGCGCTACGTTCGTTGGGTGGCAGATCCTGTGTCTCAAGTCTTCCTGGACAGCTCCTCCGGCGAGCCCATGCTCCCTGCTGCCCGTCAGGCCTGGATTGACGCCCAACAGGCCGGATGGGGCGACCCAGTACGACTCCACCGCCCGGGTCGACTTGCCGCACAGGCGTTGGACCAGGCACGAGAGGTGATCGCCGACGCTGTAGGAGCGCGGCCAGATGAGGTGATCTTCACAGCGTCTGCAGCGCATTCGAATCAGGCTGCTGTCGCGGGCCTGGCACTAGGGCGGCGGCGCGTCGGACCGCGGATCGTTACCACGGCCATTGACCATTCCTCGGTACTAGCGGCGGCTGCCGCCACCGGCTCGCCCACAACAGTCGAAGTTGATCATGAAGGGCATGTCGACTTGGACCGGTGGGCCAGCGCCATACAAAGCACAGGCACAGCAATGGCTTGCATCCAGGTGGCCAACCACGAGGTCGGCACGCTACAGCCGTATACCGAAGCTGCCGAGATCTGCCAGCGTGCCGAGGTGCCGCTGATCTTGGATGCCACAGCTGCACTGGGCCGCATTGAACTCAGCGATGCCGGCGGCTGGTCGGTGCTCACCGGCTGGGCTGGCGCATTCGGCGGGCCAACCTCTGTCGGAATCCTGGTGATCAAGAAGAACAGCCGGTGGCGGGCACCGTATCCGACGGATGACTATCAGGCTGGCCGCTGGCCTGGTGTGCCCGACGTACCCGCCATTTATGCTGCCGCCGTCGCCTTGGACTCATGGCTGCAGTCCGGCTACGCCGTCAGCGAACGCCAGCATGATCTTATTGACCAGCTGCGCGCCGGGATCGCACAACGCGTGCCTGATGTTGACGTAGCCGGCGACCCGGTACGCCGAGTCCCGCACTTGCTGACGTTCTCAGTCCTCTACGTGGATGGCGAGACACTGACCTTGGAACTGGACAAAGTGGGTTTCGCGGTGGCGAGCGGGTCGGCCTGCAGTGCCAGCAGTGAGCATCCGTCGCACGTGCTGGCCGCCATGGGCGCATTGACCCATGGCAATGTCCGAATCGGGCTCACCTGGTCGACCACCGCCGCAGAAATCGAACGATTTCTCCAGGCACTTCCGCCTGTGGTGGCGGGAATCCGGGCAACGGTGGGCGTGTCATGAAGGAGGCCACCTCACCCTTCGAGGGGTTGTCCCTGGATTGTCGCGGAATGAAGTGTCCCCGGCCGATCATCGAGGTGGCACGTCGCATTCGGGAAGTGAGCATTGGTGCGGTGCTGGAATTGCTGGCCGACGACCCGGCGGCTGGTCCGGATCTGGCGGCCTGGTGCCGGATGCGTGGACAAACCCTCGTCGCCGCCGATCCACCGCGTTTCCTGGTGCGCCGCGAATCGTAAACAGCAAGAACTCCCTGCCGGCCGGCAGGGAGTCCGCCAGATCTATATCAGTGGAAGCTGTCGCCGCAGGCGCAGGAACCGGTGGCGTTGGGGTTGTCGATGGTGAAGCCCTGCTTCTCAATGGTGTCGACGAAGTCGATGGTGGCGCCCATCAGGTATGGCGCGCTCATCCGGTCAGTCACCACATCAACGCCGCCGAAGACCTTGACGATGTCACCTTCGAAGCTGCGATCGTCGAAGAACAGCTGATACCGCAGCCCGGAGCAGCCACCCGGCTGTACCGCTACTCGAAGGGCAAGGTCGTCGCGGCCTTCAGTTTCTAAGAGCGCCTTGACCTTGGCGGACGCCTCGTCGGTCAGGATGATGCCGTCAGCTACGGGAGGGCTGTCGAAGGTCTGTTCGGTTGCCGTCATGGGTGTCATTCTAAGGGGGCTTGCAGGGCCGTCCAAGTCGATCCGAAAGTGTGCCGCGTCACCAAGTCCAGGAACGAGCCACCCTGGCCGCCGTGGTTGCAAGCTCCTCTTCGCTGACGTTGCCCCGCGGATCATCCAGCACAGACTCGCGGACGGCGTAGGCCGCCTCGATACCCATCGTGCGCATTTCACGGGAGCCGATGACTACCTCGCCGGCGATAACAATGCCTGGACTAAGCGCAGCCGATGCCGCCTCCGCCATCGCAGCGACTACACCGCCACCACGGCTTGCGAAGTCAAAAACCGAGCAGCCGGTTACCACGAGATCCACTGCGCGCAGGCCTGTCTTAGCTTGGGACGAGGCAAGCGCGAGAGCCGGACCAGTGCTGAGCCGCCCGCCCAGTGCCAGCACGGCGAAACCCAAGCCACCACAGGCTCCGGCCCCAGGCGTAGCTGAGTGCGTGCTGGAAGCAAGCCTGGCAAAGGTCTCCAGCGTGGCATCTGTCCGAAGCATCAACTCCGGCGGCGCGTTCGCTTCCTGACCGACACGCGCGGTGATGCCGCGCAAGCCGAGGAGCGGTTGACCTAGCTGGGCCGCGGGTACCACACCGACTAACTCGGTGTCAGCCAGCAGCGCGCGAGCCAGTGCAAGATCAAGCTGGCTCAGTCCGTTGAGCCCGTCGACACCCTGGTCGAGTGGTCGATCCGCGACCGCACCAAGCGCTGCTAACAGGCCGGCGCCGGCGTCGTGGACCCGCAAGCCAGCTAGGTCGATCAGGATCCGACTCGGTCGTGGTTCGCTGCTGACCATTGCGGCAATGGCCTCACCGATCGGGCGAGACGACTCTTGGTACGGAATACCAACCCCGCTAGGAGAGCCAAGAGCCTGGACAAGTCCGATACCCGGGCTCTGACAGGTTGTGACGATGACACCGTCGGTGACTTGAGTTGAGGTTGTCAGGCCGGCCAGGTCGGCGTAGGCGGTGGCAAAACCAGCACCCGCATCCCCTATCGGCAATACCGATATCTCGGCGCTTGGCGGCCAGCTAGCGGCAATGACTTCACCAGCCTGTCGGGATGACAGCACACCGATCCAATCGGTGGCAACCAGGATCCGCATGCTCAGCTCTCCCCCACTTTTCGCGGCGGCCCATGGTATGCAGCCAAAGTCCAGTTCCTGGAACTGCAAAGATCTCCCGGCCTCAGCGGCCGCCGCTGTGGCTACGACGAGAAATCGGGCTCCAAGCGCTTCCTGAGTACATTTGGTGGGTGGCCAGCACCACTTCATCACCTGCGCTTAAATCTGGGACACCGCTGTCACTATTCGTTTTGGGCCGCGAATCGGACCCGCGATCCGAGCGCGGCGTTGAGTGTCCGGGCGACCTTCCTCCTGCCTCCGATCCCGCCCTGGTGGAGCGCGCCAGGCGAGCCAAGGCCGCCCTCGGCGACCGGTTGTTCATCCTCGGTCATCACTACCAGCGCGACGAGGTCATCCAGTTCGCCGATGTCACTGGCGATTCCTTCAAGTTGGCGCGCGATGCGGCGGCTCGACCCGACGCCGAGTTCATTGTGTTCTGCGGTGTGCACTTCATGGCTGAGTCGGCCGACAT
>DATFBI010000234.1:0-6792 GCA_035253925.1 Propionibacteriaceae bacterium | reverse complement strand
GACCAAGAACCAAACCTGCGGGGCCGCCACCAACGACACAGCATGCTGTCTTTGTCGCAGAAGTCGTCATGTGATGAATTATCCGTCAATGCGCGCTGAGCCCTTCGACAAGCTCAGGACGGCGCCTGTCGAGCGCGGCAGATTGCACCCTTCGACAAGCTCAGGACACATAGTGACCGCTCAGGGCGCACATTGGTCGCTCAGGGCACCCGCTCCGGTGCAGCATTGACCAGGCGCTCTCTGTCTAGACCAGCACAGGGGGCAGGGCGCCTTCATTTTCCAAGAGCCAGCGCTTGGTCTCCAGGTGGTGACCTGGCTCGCCGCCCGAGTAACCCCCAAGTCCGTCACTGGCGACCACGCGATGACAAGGAATGATGATCGGCACTGGATTAGCCGCCATGATCTCCCCGATTGCCCGCGCCGGCACGCCGGTGCCGCTCAGCTCAGCGAGCTCGCCGTAAGTGATTGTCTTCCCGTAGCCGACAGTCCTGAGGGCTCGAAGCACAGCCTCGTTGGCTGGTTCCATCGGAGGCAGATCCAGGGACAGGGTGAACTCTTGCCGCTGACCAGCGAAGTACTCTCGCAGCTGTCCAAGCGCCATTTGCACCGTTTCGTCGGGTTCGGTTGATGCGCCTCGCGGCCGAAGACGCCAACCCACCTCGCGTACCCCGTCAGGCCCAGCGAGAACGCCAATCACACCGACCTGGCTATCGAACTGGTCAAAGAAGAGCGTGGTCATGATGCTAACCATCGTGCCTCATGGCACTGACAGACCGCATTCGTTGGGCTGTGGTATTTTCCCGCTGCGTGCGACGAGGCTGGGCCCTCAAGCTCCGGTATCGATGTTCTCGATGACGGCGTTCTCGATGAGGACAAGCGCGTCGCGGTGCACCACCGTCCGGTCATAGCCAGCGCCCAGCTCGGCGGCGAGCTCGCGAGTGCTGCGGCCGAGTAGAGCAGGCAACTCTTCAGAGTCGTAGTTCACCAGCCCGCGAGCGACAACGGAGCCGTCCGGGCCGACCAGCTCCACTGGCTCACCTGAGGAGAACTGACCCTCTACGGCCGTAATGCCGGCCGGGAGCAGCGACGCGTTGCGTTGAGTTAGCGCTCGGACAGCTCCGGCATCAAGCACCAGAGTGCCGCGAGCATCACTGGCATGCCGCAACCAAAGCAACCGCGTCGGACGCCGACGGCCAGTCGGATGGAAGAGCGTGCCGACTTCCTCACCTACCAGTGCTGCCTGAGCCTGCTCGGCCGTCGTCAGCACCACCGGAATGCCAGCCGATGTCGCAATCCGGGCAGCATCGATCTTGGTGACCATCCCTCCCGTGCCGATCGCGGCGCCGCGCGATTCGATGTCAATCCCGTTCAGATCCGCCTCGGTCCACACGTCACTAATCTTGCGGGCCTCCGGCCTGCTGGGCTTTGTGGTGTAGAGCGCCTCAACATCACTCAGCAGGACGAGGGCGTTGGCGTGCACCAGATGCGCCACCAATGCGGCCAGCCGGTCATTGTCGCCGAACCTGATCGTCTCGGTGGCAACTGTGTCATTCTCGTTAACGATCGGCACCACGCCCAGTTCAAGCAGTCTGCCGAAGGTCCGGTACGCGTTGCGATAGTGCGAGTGCCGGGTGACGTCGTCGGCAGTCAGCAGCACTTGGCCAACACCTAGCCCGTACGAGGCAAACAGCTTTGTGTAATGCCCCATCAGCAGACCTTGGCCGACGGAGGCAGCGGCCTGCTGAGTGGCAAGGTCACGCGGCCGCACCTTGAGCCCGAGCGGAGCGAGCCCAGAAGCGATGGCCCCAGATGAGACGAGGACGATCTCCCGTCCAGCAAGTCTGGCGCTAGCCAGTACGCCGACAAGCTGCTCGATCCGTTGCGGATCAATGCCGCCATCGGTGGTTGTCAGCGATGATGATCCGACCTTGACTACCACCCGACGGGCAGCGGCGAGTTCCTCACGCATCGCCGTGACCTGAACCAGGGTCACTGTGGCCTAAGCCTGTTCCAGACTCATCGCCCAATGCGTCCTGCTCCTCGGAGGCGTGATACGCCCGATCTTTCTCGTGGCGGCGCTGGGCAGCAGGCCGGTCTTCGCTTAGCCGCTGATCTTTACCACGCGGACTGAGGATCTCGGCTCCAATGTCAATCTGCGGCGCAAAGTCGAAGATCACCGCGTTCTCCCCCCCGATAGCAACGCCGTCACCAGGTTGCGCACCAAGCTCAAGCAGTCGATCTTCGATGCCGATCCGATGCAGCCGGTCGGCCAGGTAACCGACCGCCTCTGCGTTGGAGAAATCGGTCTGTCGTATCCAACGTTCCGGCTTGTTACCGCGTACCCGCCAGAGCTCCCCCTCTCGCTGGACAGTGAACTCCGCTTGATCATCGACCGGCTTCGGCCGGATGATGATGCGTGCTGGCGGCAGCGGTGGTTCAGAAGCCCGGCGCGCTGCGATCAGACGTGCCATGGCGTAGATCAACTCGTGCAGACCCTGACCGCTCCTGGTTGAAATAGGAAATACCTGCAGCCCGCGGTCGCGCAGCTCACCTATCGCAAGCTCCGCAACCTGCTGGGCGTCCGGAATGTCGATCTTGTTGAGGGCAACTAACCGCGGCCGATCTTCTAGCCCTCCGTGTGCCTTGAGTTCGGCCTCGATGACATCAAGATCAGTGATCGGGTCGCGGCCGGGCTCATAGGTCGCGCAGTCGATCACATGGACGATCGCAGTGCAGCGTTCGATATGGCGTAGAAAGTCGAACCCAAGGCCGCGTCCTTCGCTGGCACCAGCGATCAATCCAGGCACATCGGCGACGGTGAAGCTAACATCGCCGGCGACCACGACCCCAAGATTCGGCACCAAGGTGGTAAAGGGATAGTCGGCGACCTTGGGCCGAGCACGTGATATAGCAGCAACCAGCGATGACTTGCCGGCGCTCGGAAATCCCACGAGCCCAATATCGGCGACGACCTTCAGCTCTAAGCGGATGTTACGGCTTTCGCCTTCCTCACCCAGCAAGGCGAAACCGGGTGCCTTGCGGGCCGGTGAGGCTAGCGCGGCGTTTCCGAGACCGCCGCGACCGCCCTGCGCAATAACGATCTCAGTCCCGTCGCCAGTCAGGTCGGCGATTTGCTCACCGGTCTCAGCATCGATCACCACTGTGCCGTTGGGCACAAACATGATGACATCATCACCGCGTGCCCCGTTTTGATGATTGCCTCGCCCTGGCTGGCCGCTGCTTGCGCGCCAATGGCTCTGCCGATGGTAGCCAACCAGCGTCGTCAGACCATGATCAACACGAAGGATCACCGAACCACCGTCGCCACCGTTGCCGCCGTCCGGACCACCGAGGGGTTTGAACTTCTCGCGATGAATGGAGGCACAGCCGTTGCCGCCGTGGCCGCCGAACACGTGCAGCGTGACCTCGTCCACGAAGCTTGGGATCGCCATATCGAAGCCTCATCTCAGTGTTCAATTTTCAGGATCAGAAACGCGCGAAGGGCGGCCCAGACGAGTGGGCCACCCTTCCAACGTTTGTGATGTTGTTCTACTGCGCCGAGGTGGCCTCGGCTGGCTCGGAAAAATCGGACGCAGAATCGGATGCGCTCGGGGTCACATTGACAACCCGACGGCCGCGCCGGGTCCCGAACTCAACGTGGCCGGTGACCAGGGCGAATAACGTGTCGTCGCCACCGCGGCCTACACCGCCCCCTGGATGGAAATGGGTGCCACGCTGCCTGACGATGATCTCGCCCGCATTGACCAGCTGGCCGCCGAACCGCTTGACTCCGAGCCGCTGAGCATTGGAGTCACGGCCGTTACGCGTCGAGGACGCGCCCTTCTTGTGTGCCATATCGTCGCCTCAGCTGTTGATGTCGGTGATCTTGATCTTGGTGTACCGCTGGCGATGCCCCTGGCGCTTGCGGTAGCGGGTCTTGTTCTTGAACTTCAGAATGCGGATCTTCGGACCCTTGCTCTCGCCGAGCACCTCGGCGGTCACCGATGCCGAGCCGAGGGCCGTCGCATCTGAGGTGACAGCGTCGCCATTGACCAGGAGCAGCGGTGTCAGGTTGACGCTGGAACCGACCGCATCCTCGAGGCGATCAACCTCAAGGACATCGCCGACGGCGACCTTGTGCTGGCGGCCGCCACTCCGCACGATCGCGTACACGTCTGACCTGCTCTTTCTCTCGATGTCTGATTGCTTGGTGTGCGATTCAAGGTGTTCGAGGGCACACACAAGGGCGCGCCGAAGCGTGCGCACCGAGGGTCAAGGGTACGCGGCCGCTCCCAAGAGGGTCAAACCCACCGCGCGAGCGCCGAGTTGTCAGCGTGGGTGGTCGCTGGAGCAACCAGTCATGCTGACAAGTCGGCATGGAGTGCGGCGCGAGCGCCCTCAGCGGTGATCCAGAGGTCGGTCGCCGCGGCGACGCAGGTGATGCCGCGTTCCCGGAAACGTTCAGCGAGCTGTGGGCTGCCGGCAAAGCCTCCAACGGTGCGGCCGTACGTGGCTGCAGCTTGCACGATCCGTGCCAGCGGGTTGCCTTCGGACTCGTCATCCAGCAGCACCGGAATCGTGGTGCCTAGGGAAAGGGAGAGGTCGTACGGGCCAACGAAAAGCTGGCCGATTCCCTCGACTGCTGCGATCTCCTCGACGGCCATGAGCGCAGCGGCCGACTCGATCATTACCGCGCAGGTGATGCTGCTGTTAGCCTCCTCGACGGTCAGCGTGGCACCGCCCCAAAGGCGGCCGAACTGACCCCAACTGCGGTCACCTATGGGTGGATAGAAGGTTGCCGCAACCGCTTCCTGGGCCTGCCTTGCTGACTCCACCTGAGGAATGATCACCGCATGAGCTCCCGCGTCCAGTGCGGCACCAATGGCGGTGAACTCGCAAGACGGAACCCGCACGACCAGCTCGGCAATCTCTGCTGGAAAGCCGCGCGCTACGTCGATGATCTCGTGGCGGGAATACCTGCCGTGTTGCATATCGAGGCAAACCCAGTCGAATCCCAGCCGGGCCAGGCGAGTAGCCATAGCCGCACTGGCGTCATCACACCACACCCCGCTGCTAGAACTGCCGAATCCGCGAGAACCGCTCTGATCTGCTTTCACGCGACCCATTCTGGCGAGTTGCCCTTACCCAAGGTCGTCGCCATCAGCCGCAGCCAGGAGCTCCTTGCGATGCGCCAGTGTGGTGCGCAGCCGCCCATATTTGGCACCGAGCTCTATCTCCGCTGCGTCAATTCGATGCCAGGCCGGCATGCCGAGCGGGTGGATTCCTCGTTCCGCCAGAAGCCGATCAAGTTTTCCTGAGCGCCCATGGGCCTGGATCGCACCATTGTGCACATCTGCCATAAGAGAGGTCACCGTCTCGACCGCGTCGGACTTGTTGGTACCGATAACTCCGGTCGGTCCGCGCTTGATCCAGCCTGTGACGAACTCGTCCGGCGAGAATCCGCCATCGCGGATCACTCGACCTTCAGCATGGGGAACCCGACCGGTCTTCTCGTCGAAGGGCACACCGATCAGTGGCAGCCCGCGGTAGCCGACGGAGCGCACTACAAGATCGGCGGCAAGGGTGTTGCGACCGCCTGCACTGACCACATAGCCCGCGGAATCGATCATGGTCCGCTCGATCTCTACGGCGGTTACTCGATCATCGCCGATGATCATTGTGGGCCGAGTCCAAAAGTGGAAATTGATGCGCTTGGAAGCGCCGCTCAGCGGTCGGCCTGCCCAGTCCTGAAAGACGACCATATTGCGAGCCGCTATTTTGTTCTGTTGCACGACCGCCTCGCTCGAGGGATCGAGCTGCAGGTCAGCAGGGTCGACTATCACGTCCACGTCGTCGATCTCCCCTAGCTCCCGAAGCTCCTTGGTGGTGAACGATGTGTACGCCGGTCCGCGTCTGCCGAGCACATGGACATCGGTGACGTTCTTGCGGGAAAGGGATTCCAGGACCTCTTCGGCCATATCCGTGTCGGTCAGCTGATCAATCGATTTGATCAAGATGCGAGCCACATCGAGTGCCACATTGCCTACGCCGACGACGACTGCCCGGCGCGCCCTGGTGATCAATTCGTCCACCTCGGCCGCCATCAGATGGTCGCTGGAGGGAGGCTGCTCGGTATCAGGATGGACATCGGGATTGCCGCAATACCAGGCGACCAATTCAGCCGCGGCAAGGCTACCCTGCAGGTGCTCACCGGGAATCTCCAGCCGCCGGTCCGTACCCGCTCCATATGCATAGATCACGGCATCCACCGACTCGCGCAGCTCGGCGATGCTGAGATCGGCACCGATGGTCACATCGCCGTAGAACCGGACGGATGACTTTTCCAGCGTGCGCTCGAGCGTGTTGCGGATGGAACGGATCGAGTGATGGTCCGGTGCCACGCCGTAGCGGACCAGACCGAACGGCACGGGGAGCCGATCGATGACCGCAATCTCGACATCGATGTCGGTCTGTTGGCTGAGGGCCTCGGCGGCATAAATCCCTGAGGGCCCAGCCCCAATAATGGCGACGACCAGGGGAGGCGACATGCGTTCTGAGCTTGCTTCCATGCGCCCTGAGCTTGTTTCTATGCGCCCTGAGCTTGCTTCCATGCGCCCTGAGCTTGTTTTTAAGCGCCCTGAGCTTGTCGAAGGGCGCGCTTCGACAGACGCCGCCCTGAGCTTGTCGAAGGGCTCAACGTTCGGCGTCGGGCTCGCAGCCGAGGGGTTGTTGATCAGCTGACCACCACCGGCTCATCCTGCGGCTCGCCCGCAGCGTCCTGTTCCTTGCTTG
>DATFBI010000233.1:0-9613 GCA_035253925.1 Propionibacteriaceae bacterium | reverse complement strand
CTGTGGTATCGGCGATGCGGTCTGCCAGCGACGGCAGGTGCATGCCGCACGCCATGTGGAAGGGGTGCAGACCCTGCAGGTAAAGCATGTTGGCTAAACGTTCGACTGCCGGTTCGTGGGGGAGTGGTGGATACGGGTAGTCGGTGGAGTGAGGTGGTTCTGTCGGGTCCTCATCGACCGAGCCATGGACCTGGAAAAGCTGTTCGGCCTGGCCAAAGAAGGGCTCCAGGTCGTCGTAGCTAGATGGCCAGGCTGGGGACACGCCGTCGTGGTGGGCCACCTCCTCGAAGTCGCTGCGGCGAAAGCGTGGCAGGCAGGCGCCGTACATCTTGGTGTTGCCGCCCACCCAGTAGTAGACGCCCGGCTGGAAGGGTTGACCGGTCTTGGCGTCATACCAGGGCTTTGAGGTGACATAGCGCTTTTTGATGAACACATGATCGGGCTGGCTGTTCTCGGGCTCCCTGGGCAGGAACTGGCCGCGTTCCACGATCAACACGTCCAAACCCGTGTCCTTGAGTGCCCAAGCAAGGGTGCCGCCACCCATGCCGGAGCCGATGATCACCACATCGGCCGTGATGGTGTCTTGGTCAGCTGTGACGAGTGCGCCATCGCGTAGCGGTGGCGCCGGTGGTATCTGGTTCATAGCGGATTCCTTGCCTCGGTGGTGTTGAGTAGAGCGTCGACCTCTTCGCGCTGCGGCATGGCGGCCAGATCGCCGCGACGAGTCGTGGCTAAAGCGCCGACCGCGGCAGCTTGATCAACTCGTTCCTGCAGGCTGCCGCCGGTAAGGAAGGCAGCCAGATAGCCGGCGGCGAAACCGTCACCGGCGCCTACCGTGTCGATCGGTGTGACCGTAAAGGAATGCGACCGGGCGGTCTGTCCATCTGCACTCCAAGCATGGGCGCCCCGGGCGCCGAGCTTGATCACCACCTCGTCGGCTCCGGCGGCGAGGTACACCTTGGCGATGCTCTCGGCATCTTCGCTGCCGGTCAGTAGCCGGCCCTCCCCAAGCCCTGGCATCACCACCGTGGCTTGGGCGGCGAAGGTGTTGACGACTGTGCGCATCTCGTCGCGATCGGGCCACAGGTTTAGCCGTAAGTTGGGGTCGAACGAGACACTCACGCGGGCGGCCATGGCTGCTTCGAGCAAGGCGAGCGCCACCGCCCGAACGACCGGGGAAATGCCGAGTGTGATCCCGGTCAGGTGCACATGATCAATGCCGTCGAGCGCCAGGACGTCGCCGGTCAGCAGCGCATCAGCATTCTGAGCGAACGCCGTCTGGTGGCGAACCTGCAGCACCTCGGGATCGCCAGCTGCCCCGCCGGCTTTGAACATCAGAGCAGTGGGACCGGCCGCGCGTCGCACCAGCGGAGTGATCCCGAGCTGATCAATGGCCTCGGCGAGGTAGTCACCGTGTGCGTCCTCGCCCAGCACACTTGCCCAGTTAGCTCGGACCCCAAGATGCGTGAGGGCGACTGCGACGTTGAGGTCCGCACCACCCGGAAACCTGGTGAAGTGCGTGGCCGTTCGCAGGTTCTCTTCGACGCTGGCGTAGCCGACCAAGGCCTCGCCGAACGTAAGCACAGTCGCTGGCGACGTCATGACGACACCGTCTCGCTGATCACTGCGCGTACGGCTCGGCAGCGCTCGCGTAGCGCCGAAAGGTCGCCACCTTTGAGCGCGTCGCCGAGCAGGGGTCCACCAATGCTCACCGCGGCCGCGCCGGCGTCTAACCACTCCCGCGTGGCGTCGAGGTCAACTCCGCCCGACGGTATGCCCTGCAAGTCAGGGAACGGGCCTCGGAGATGTTTGAGATACCCGGCGCCGACGGTCTCGGCGGGGAAGATCTTGACCGCGGTTGCACCAGCGTCCCAGCCGGCGGCAAGTTCGGTGGGAGTAAGGCCGCCGGGAAAGACCGCAATCTCGTGCTGCAGAGCAAGCTTGACCACCGGCAGGTTCATGGTCGGGGTGACGAGATATTGTGCACCATAATCCAGGGCCCGTTGGGCTTCCGACTCAGTGATGATGGTGCCCACACCAACATCAGCGGCATTCGCATACCGGTTGATCAGCTCGGGCAGTGCATCGAGCAGACCCGGAGTGGTGAGCGTCAGCTCCAGGCTAAGGATGCCTTCCTCAACGAGCACGTTGCAGACCGGGGAAAGGGCTGAGACGTGTGATGCGCGCAGCACTACAATCACCTTGCTGCTCTTGAGCCGCTCGCTGAGCGGCGGACGGCTGATCGTGGCTGTCATGGTGCCTGCGCCACCCGGGCAAGGGTTTCGACGAAGAAGTACTCGCCCCACATGACGCTCTCGTCGACTCCGAGCTGTTTGGTCTCGTGGTAGGAGCCGTGCTTGAGTATGCCTTCCCAGGCGTCCTCGTGAGCGACGAACTCCGGCTCACACAGCCGTGCCACGGTGGCCTCGGCTTGGTTGTGATACCGCCGGGCTTGATCATCATCGGCAACTAGGGAGGCGAGCATGATCAATCCGCCGGCAGCGCACGCTGCGCCGGAGGATTCCCAGCGGCGTGCCGGATCGGGTTCATCGAAGTCATTCGGCGGCACCGGATCAGCGCCCGCGGTGTGCTCCAGCCAGTAATCGGCATTCAACTCGGCGGTGGCTAGCCAATGTGGATTGCCGGTCAGCGCGTACATGGACGTGAAGCCATAGAGTGACCAGGCCAGCCCGCGCGCCCAGGAGGAGTCGTTGCGCCATCCCTGCTGGGTGGTCTGGCGCAGGAATTCTCCGGTATCAAGATCGAAAATGCCTTCATGGCTGGCCGACCCGTCGCCGCGTACCAGATACTTGCGCGTCGTCTCACAGTGCTGCTCGGCGACGTCCAGAAGCTGCTGATCATCGGTTTCCAGTCCAGCGACGGCAATGATGCCAACGTTCATCATGATGTCGATGAAGTTGGATTCCGGCGCCAGGAACGATCGCAGGTACTTGCCCTTGTTGTTGAACCGAGTGGCCATTGTTTTGCCACCCTGAATGACCACCTGACGGCGGGTGTCGTCGCCGGTCAGCTCCCACCACTTCTTCCAGGTCGGGCATAGCACGAAACCAAGATCGTGAACCTGATCGTCGTATTGACGCTCCTCGACGAGCTTGCTGTAATGCTCAGCGCGTGCTCTCCACTCATCGCCGAGTCCAAGCTCGTAAAACAGCCACATCTGGCCGCCCAGGAAGCCCTCGCACCAGTTGGTCCAGGCTTCTTTGCCGTGCTTCCAGCGGCCGTGGTCGGTGTAGAGCGGGAAGTAGTCCGGATGGCCGTTAGCCAGCCGGGACACCTTGCCGGCGGCGACCTCGAGGGCGGCATTGGCAGCCGTCTTTGTCGCCTTAGTGATGGGTAGGGTGCGGCGTTCGCTGACTCGGCGGGAGTTCCAGTACATCGGTCTTTACCTCACTTTTCCCCGACGCCGCCGACCCAGGAAGGAGCCTGGGCGCCGGTGCGGATGATCGTGCTTTTGTGCTCGATGTACTCATCGATCGCGGTCCTGCCGAGCTCGCGGCCGATGCCCGAGGCGCCATAGCCGCCGAAGGAGATCTCCGGGAAGCCGTCCATATAGCAGTTGATCCAGACAGTTCCCGCCTTGGTGGCCCGCGCATAGCCGAGAGCGGTGTCAATATCGCGGCTCCACACGCCCGCACTGAGCCCGTAACCGGTTGCATTCGTGATCTCCACGGCCTCAGCAAGATCAGCAAACCGAACCACCGACAGCACCGGCCCGAAGATCTCTTCGCGTGCGACGCGGGCGGTCTTCGGCACGTTGGCGAGCACGGTTGGGGAGTAATAGCGGCCGCGGTCGGAGGTGAGCTGGCTGCCGCCGAGCGCCACTGATGCGCCCTCTTGCTGTCCAAGATCAACATAACCGCTGACCACGCCGAGGTGCTTCTCAGAGATCAGCGCGCCGACCTTGGTGGTCTCGTCGAGCGGATCGCCAACTGCCACATCTTGGGCGCGCTCCACAATCCGTTCGGTGAACTCGTCAGCGACGTCGGAGTGCACCAGAAGGCGGGAGCCGGCATTGCAGCACTCGCCTTGATTGAAGTAGGCGCCGAAGACCACCTTCTCCAACGCGGCGTCGAGGTCCGCGTCTGGGAATACCACCTGCGGGTTCTTGCCGCCCAGCTCCAGACTCACCTTCTTCAGATCCTTGGCTGCAGCTTGGGCGACCATCCGTCCCACGCCGGTGGATCCGGTGAATGTGGTCATGTGTGTGCCGGGATGGCCCGATAGCCAGCCGCCGACGTCACCGCCGCCATGCACGAGGTTGACAACGCCGTCGGGTGCTCCTTCGTCGTGCAAGATCTGGACCAGCCGGGTGGTGGTGCCGGGTGTGAGATCGCTGGGCTTGACCACAGTTGTGCACCCAACTGCCAGTGCGAATGGGAGCTTCTGGGAAACGATCAAGAGCGGGAAGTTCCACGGCGTGATCACCCCCACGACACCGATCGGCTCCTTGACGGTGATCGCCAGGTAGTTGGGGCCTAGATCGTTGTGGGCGTCGCCATACGCGTGCTGGGCGAGGCTGGCGGCGTAGTACCAGATTCCCGCTGCACTGGACACTTCGTCTTTGGCTTGCGAGATCGGCTTGCCCGATTCCAGCGTCTCGATCAGAGCTAGCTCGTCGAGCTCGGCTTCAATGCGGGCTGCGACGCGCCGCAGGAGTGCGGCTCGCTCGGCACCCGAGGTCTGCGGCCAGTCACCGGCGCTGAAGGCCATGTGGGCTGCCTGCACGGCGGCGTCGACATCGGACTCGCTCGCGCTGTGGTAGCTGGCGACGCGGATGTCGTGAGCAGGGCTGTCGCGGAAAACTTCCTCGCCTTCGCCGCCGACCTCGCGGCCGTCAATAATGTTGGGCCAGATATTGGTTGTCGTGGTTGGTGGGGCGGTGCTGGTGATCGTGGTCATGGCAAATGCTTTCGTCAGATGCGGAATGTGTGCTGGGATTCACTTCCCGAGGTACTGCGGGTCGCGTTTCTCCGTGAAGGACGCGAAACCCTCGGCGGCGTCCTCGGTAAAGGCTGTGGCGGCGGAGCTGACTTGCTCCATCGCTTGGTAGGCGTCGCCGGCGTCGATGGCCTGTTTGGCCATCTGTACGGCGATCGGGGCTCGAGAGGCGATCTTGTTGGCCAAGGCGTGAGCATTGTCGATCACTTCCGCCTTAGGCGCGAGCTGGTTGGCAACGCCCCAGGCCAGCGCGCGCTCCGCCGTGAGCGGCTCACCGGTCAAGATCAACTCTTTGGCCCGTCCGGCGCCGATGAGATCCCGGAGCCGACCGGTGCCGCCCCAGCCGGGGAGAGTGCCAATGCCGACCTCGGTCAGACCGAGCGTGGCGTCCTCAGCAACGATCCGCAGATCGCAAGCCAGCGCCAACTCGAACCCGCCGCCGTACGCATTGCCAGTGACGGCTGCAATGGTCGGCTGCCGCAATCCGGCGAGATGATCGAACACCCGGTGCCCTAGGCGGGTCCATTGTGCCCACATATCCAGTGGTTGCAGCGCCTTGAAGCGCTTGATGTCGGCGCCGGCGCAGAATGAACGCTCCCCAACTGCTGTGAGGAGGACGACTCGCACATCCCGATCGGAATCGAGAGCGATCAGAATGTGGTCGAGCTGTTCCAGCATCTCCGGAGTCAGCGCATTGTGCTTGTGGGGCCGGTCGAGGAGGATCGTGCTGACCTCCAAATTCGACTCCACCTGCACCCGGCCTACGTCGCCCTGCTCGAATTGGCTCATGTCGGGCCGTCGCTAGGGTCGGGTGCCGTCAGGCCATGCAGTACGTGGTGGGCGCCCTTCTCACCGATCATGATCGACGTCGCCATGGTGTTGCCACTGATCAACTTCGGCATGATCGATGCGTCGATCACTCGGAGGCCCTCCATGCCGCGGACCTTGAGTTCTTGATCAACGACAGCAAGATCGTCATCGCCCATCTTGCACGAGCCCACCGGGTGGTAGTCAGTCTTGGCCCACTGCTTGACGTATTGCCGGATCTCTTTGTCGGTCTTGACAGCCTCAGAGGGCAAGAATTCCTTAAGGACGAAGGGCTGGTAGGCCTTGCTGCGCATCATCTCCCGCCCCCACCGGAAGCCCTCCAAGGACTTGTCCCAGTCGTACGGATCGGTCAGGAACGCGGGATCAATGGCGGGCGGGTCGTCCGGATTAGCAGTGTGCAGCGTGACCGAGCCGATACTGCGAGGCCGCAGATGACAGGTGTTGATCGTCATGCCATGACCCTTGATCCGCATCCGGCCGTGATCGATGACGTACGCCGGCAGTGCGTGCATCTGGATGTCGGGCGTGGCGACGTCGGGACCGCTGCGGACGAACATGCCGGCCTCACACACCGAAGCGGTGATAGGCCCGGTCTTGGTGGTGATGTATTGCAGGCCTGCCAGCACAGCCTTGTCGGGCCGGTCGGAAGAGTTGTAGCTGACCGGGGCGGTGACGGCCGTCAGATAGACGTCCATGTGGTCTTGCAAGTTCTTGCCGACCCCAGGCAAATCGTGTGCGACGCGAATACCGAGCGCGCCTAGCTCATCCGCCGGGCCGATGCCGGACAACAGCATCAGCCGCGGCGAGTTGATCGCGCCACAACTCAAGATCAACTCGCGGTCGACCTGCACGTGTTCAGGTTTCCCATTGATTAACACGTCCAGTCCGATAACCCGGCCGTTCCGCACAATGATCTTGCGACCGAGTGCATGGGTGACGACTGTGAGGTTCTTCCGGGACCGGATGGGTTTCAGGTATGCCGTGGCGGTGCTTTCGCGCCGCGCGTTCTTCTGCGTGACGTCGTACCAACTGACACCTTCCTGCACCGCGCCATTGAAGTCAGCGATGAAGGGGACTCCTAGTTCCTGCGCGGCGCGGACGAACGCCTTGCTCAGCGGGTTGTGCTGCACCTGCTCGGTGACATTCACAGCGCCGACGCTGCTGTGATAACGATCATTGAGCCGTTCGTTGGCCTCAGCCCGCCGGAAGAACGGCAGCACCTGTTCATATCCCCAGTGCTTGTTGCCGAGCTCCGCCCAGGCCTCGTAATCCTCTTTCTGGCCGCGGATGTAGATCATCGCATTGATCGAGGTGCTGCCGCCCAAGGTGCGGCCCTGCGGGTACCACATTTCCCGGTGGTTCAGCTGCGGCTGCGGAACAGTGGAGAACTCCCAGTTGTAGCGGGGGCCGCTGAGCTTGGTGAAGCCAACGGGCATGTGGACCAGTGGCGACCAGTCTTTGCCGCCGGCTTCCAGCAGCAACACGGTAGTGTCGGGATCAGCCGACAGGCGGTTGGCAACCCCGCAACCGGCGGCACCGGCGCCGATGATCACATAATCGTAGTGAGTGGCGGGCATGATGGTGGATTCCTTTTTGGTCAGGGGGTGGACTGGCCGCTTGGGCCGCGGAGGTCGGATACGGGTATTGGCTCACGGATCAGTGGGGCGATCCGAGATGGCTTGCGAGACAAGATCAGTCCCATCGGGTCGGGCCGGAACAAGGCAACTGACATCAGCTGGAGGTCGGGGCTGACCAGCAGCGGCACGTCGGCCTTGGCGAGGACATCTTTTTCAAGATCGACTCCCGGTGCAATTTCGATTACGGTCAGCCCGTCCTCGGTTAGCTCGATGACGCAGCGTTCGGTGACATAAAGGACCTCTTGGCGGCGCTTGCGGCCCATCTCACCGGAGAAAGAGATCTGCGCCACCTCAGGAACGAACTTGGGTATCGTGCCATCCGAAATGATCTTGAGCTGGCCATCCTCGATCTGGATGTCCTTCTTCCCGGCGGTGAAGTAGCCGGAAAAAACGATCTTCGGCGCCCGCGTGATGATGTCATTGAAGCCGCCCACGCCTGCCGTGACATGCGGCCGGGCCGGCAGATAGGAGGCGTTGACATCGCCGGCTGCCGAGACCTCCAGAAACGACAACATGGCCACGTCGAAGCCGCCGCCCTGCAGCAGGGTGAATTGGTCGACACTTTGCAGTAGCGCCTCGGGATTGAGTGCGCAACCGAATGCGAACCCGGTTGCGGGGAAGCCGCCGACCGCGCCTTGCTCGATGACCCAGGTGACATCGTCAGCGTGGCCCTCTTCGAGCAGCACCCGCGGGACGGCCGCGGAGATCCCAAAGCCGAGATTGACGATGGCGTTCACCTGGAGCTCAGCCGCGGCCCGACGGGCTATCACCTTCTCGAGACCGAACTCGACTGGCTCAATGTCGTCGAGGTCGCGGTGTATTTCTCCGGATAGGGCGGGGTCGTAGAAGGTCTGGGTGGTTTGCATTTGATCGGGATCGACTACAACAGCGTCGACGAGAATCCCGGGGATGTGGACATCCTGAGTGGGCAGCTGGGTATCAGACAGCCTCTTGACCTGGGCAATGACAATGCCGCCTTTGTTGTGCGCGGCGTACGCCTGATCGAGCGCCCCCAGGGTGCTGCACTCTTCCTCGTACGAAAGGTTGCCATGCGGGTCGGCGGTTGTGGCTCGGATGATCGCGACGTCCACATGGACGGCCGGATAGAACAGGTAGTCCTCTCCGTCGACCTGCATCAACTGGACGAAGTCGTCGGTGACGGCGTTCATCTTGGCGCCCTCTAACCGCGGGTCCGCGTACGTGCCAAGCCCGACTTCCGTGAGCACTCCAGGTTGCCCGGTAGAGGCAGCCCGATGCATTTGGAACAGCACGCCGGACGGGATGTTGAGGGCCTGGATTTGATCATTGTGGATCAATTGCCGGATGAGCGGCGGGTCAAGCTTCGAGCCCCCGGAGGGATACGAGCCGGCCAGTACCCGGCGGAGTTGGCCGGGGCGGCACAGGTGGTCGATGCCTTTGATGCCGTACATGTCGCCGGCCGCAATCGGGTGCAGGGTGGTCAGATTTGCCGGGGAACCGGTCTGTTCGTAGCGCTGCCCAATCGCCTTCAGGACGGCGTCGGGACAGCCGAGTGCGGACGAGGACGAGATAGTGATCACCGCGGAGTCGGCGATCAGCTGCGCGGCTTCGGCGCCGCTGAGCACGGGTACGTTTCGCATATTTCAGGATCCTCCGAACGATGCGAGTCAGGCGAGTGCTTGGGGACGAGGGCAACCGCAGGTCTCCCGCGGCTCGAGCTTGACTGGAAACTCTTCGCGGACGGTCGGCTCAGTAGATCCGGCCGCGCGCTCCAGTACGAGTTGAGCGGCCCGGCGACCGGTCTCTCGAGCGGGCACAGCGACGCTGCTGAGCGAGGGTCGGTTGAGCCCTGCGTCATGTACGTCGTCGAAGCCGATCACGCGTACATCGGATCCAACGCTGCGGCCCACGTCGGCGACTGCGTCCAGGACCCCGAACGCGACCACATCGCTAAAGCAGACAATGCCGTCCACCTCGGGATCTTTGCTGAGCAGCGACATCGCAGCCTCTCGTGCCTGCGGCCGAGCGGGATCACACACCACCGAGTGGTCGGAGTTGAGGGTCAGGCCGTGGTCGTTCAGAAATTCCTCGACGCCGCCGGCACGCTCGGCGCGGGCCGAGGAGTCGGCGTAGCCGCCGACGAAGGAGATGCGACGACAGCCATGGCTGTATAGATGCTCCGCGGCCGCGTACCCGCCGTCGCGGTTTTG
>DATFBI010000232.1:0-8358 GCA_035253925.1 Propionibacteriaceae bacterium | reverse complement strand
AGGCGATTAGCGACGCAACGAGAACCATTGGCAGCGACACCAATGACGCGACGGACGTGGCCACAGTCAGCGTCTTGAGGCTGCCTTTAGTTGATAACCCGAGCAGAGCCTTGAACATCCAGAAGAAGTTGCTGTTGACCTGAAGCGCAAACAGTGCACCTGACGCGATGCCAAGTCCGACGACGACAGGAGCCACATTGAGGGAGCCGAGGATCGGTGCGATGATGCCGGCCGCAGTGATGGCGGCGACCGAGACCGATCCGATCGCCAGGTGCAGCACTGCTGCGATGAACCACGCCAGGAGGATGGTTACCAGGACAGGTGCGCCGACATCGGCCGAAAACAGGCCGCCCAGCACCTCGTCCAGGTTTGTCTCGCCGATCACCGCGCCCAGCGAGCCGCCGACGCCGGTGATCAGCAGGATCTCGCCGGTGGTGTGGAAGCCCTCGTCCATCGTCTCGCGGGTGCTCTCCAGCCCTGCGGTGGCGCGGAAGATCAGGTAGGCACCCAATAGGCCCACGAAGAGCGCAAGGTTCGCGTTGCCAAGGAACTCGATGAAGGAGTTGGAGAAGTCGAACAGCTCGGCGAAGGCGCCGAAGGCGATCATGACCAACGGCACCAGTATCGGTAGCAGCAACACAATTAGCGGCAACGATCGGGCCGCCTCGGGGGCACCCAGATGGGCGTGACGCGTCTCGGCGCCGGTGGCACCCACATCGGCGGCACCCGTCTGGGCACCGGTGGGACCCGTCTCGGCGCCGGTGGTAAGCGGCTCGCCGCCAGCAGCACCGGCCTCGGCACGGAGGACAGCCATCTCGTGGGCCTCTTGCTCAGCCATGGCCTCGTCGACATCTTCATCCGACTCCGGTTTCCAGAGGCGGCCGCGCAGTAGTAGGCGCATGATGATGCTGGTGACGATCGCCGTGACGGGACCGATAACGATCCCGAAGAGCAGCCATCTGCCGAGAGGTACGCCGAGCAAACCGGCGATGGAAATGGCTGCCAGACCAGGTATGACGAACACGTAGCCAGCGAAGATGCCGGCCCCAAGAGCAGAAGCCATCAGCGGCAGTCCGTTGCGCTCGATGTATGGCGCGGCGGAGCGGGCCACTGGCGAGGCCAGCACTACCTGCACGTCCACGTAGATCGACGGCAGGATTGTGGAATGCAATAGGGAGAGCGCGTACGGCAGTCGGGTGGCGCCGATCACCCGGACGAACACATCCAGCAGCCTGTGGAACGCTCCGGCGGAGTGCAGAAACGCTCCGATCAGGACACCGAACCCGATCAAGAGCCCTACTTCCGCCATGATTTCACCGAAGCCCACGGCGATCGCCTCAATCGTCCCAACGAAGCCGACGCCGGCAGCTATGCCGAGGTAAAGCGAGGCAAGGAGCAGCGAGATGACCGGGTCGACTTTAAGCCAGATGATCAGAGCGACGGCTAGCACGATCGCGATGACGGTATGGAGAACAATCACGGGTGGCCTCCTGCGTTCTGAGCTATGAGATGCGAAGACGAATGGACCAGCGCGTGCAGGGGCGTGCTAGGCCACAGCCTAGGCCTGGGCTGTCGATCTGGCGAGCGAGACCGCAACTCTCAGGTCAGATCGGTTCGAATTGTGGGTATTCGGGCCGCCACATGGCTTGGTGGATCTGTTTGACGGGGTCGCTGAGTGGCTGCTCGGCCAGGCCTTGTCTGTCGGCGGCCTGGGCTACCGCGATGGCTACGGCAGCTGAGACCGTTCGCAGGTCGGTCACTGGTGGCAGCAACGCCGCGCCTGGCCCGGTCGGGTCGGCGATCGCGGCAACGGCGTCTGCGGCCGCTGCGATCATTTCGTCGGTGATTCGGCGGGCCCGGACCACCGCGACGCCGAGACCGAGTCCGGGGAAGACCAGCGCGTTGTTGGCCTGGGCGATGGTATAGGTCCGCCCGTCATGACCAACGGGCGGAAATGGGCTGCCGGTGGCCACCAGCGCACGTCCATCGGTCCATTTCATGAGGTCCTCTGGGAGCGCTTCGGCTTTCGAGGTGGGGTTGGACAGCGGCATGATGATGGGTCGATCCACCGTGGCTGCCATGTGCCGCACGATGGTTTCGTTGAAGGCGCCGGACTGGGTGGAGGTGCCGATGAGCATCGTCGGGTTCACATTGGTGACCACATCGGTGAGAGTGACCCGGTCGTGGTCCTGTCGCTGCCAGGTTGCAGCCTCGTCCGTCGGACGGGCGTACGGCTCTTGGAAGTCCAACAACTTTGGATAGTCGTCGGTAATCAGTCCTCGGCTGCCCAGGGTCCAGAACCTCCTGGTGGCCTCCTGCTCGGAGAGTCCCTCCCGGATCATGACGTCGCGCATCATGTCGGCGATGCCGATACCGGCGGTGCCTGCACCATGGATCACCACCCGCTGGTCGCGCATCCGGCTGCCAGCGGCTGTGACTCCTGCGAACGCGGCGGCCAACACCACCGCCGCGGTGCCTTGCATGTCGTCATTGAACGTGCATACCTGGTCGCTGTACTTGTTGAGGATGCGGCGGGCGTTGGTGGCGCCGAAGTCCTCCCAGTGCAACATGGCGTGCGGGAACAGCTTGGTCGTCGCCGTAACGTAGGCGTCGATCAGATCGTCGTAGCGCTTGTCGCGCACCCGGGCGTGCTGGTTGCCGATATACATCTCGTCGTTCAGTAGGCGCAAGTTGTCGGTGCCCATGTCCAACACCACTGGGATCACCCGTCGCGGGTGCAGACCCGCGGCAGCGATGTAGACGGCCAACTTCCCGATGGAGATATCGATGCCGCCGACCCCCTGGTCACCGATACCGAGGATGCCTTCGGAGTCGGTGGCCACCAGCAAGTCCACATCCTCACCATCGAGGCCGTAGTTGCGCAGCGACTCTTCCACGTTCTCCGGGTGGTTGACGTCAAGAAATACACCGCGCGGGCGACGGTACTCGTGGCTGTAGCGTTCGATCGCTTTGCCAACCGTAGGGGTGTAGACGATCGGCAGCATTTCCTGCAGATGCTCGGTCAGCACCCGGTAGAACAGCACCTCATTGCGGTCCCGCATGTTGGCCAGAAACACGTTCTTGGCAAGATCATCGGGTTGGCGGCGGTACTGGGCGTAGACCCGCCGTAGCTGCCCCTCCAACGTGGACACCCCGCTGGGCAACAAGCCCTGCAAGCCCAACAACTGGCGCTGCTCGTGCGTGAACGCGGTGCCGCGATTGAGTATTGGGGTGGTTAGTACGGATCTGCCGCGGGCACGGATCCTGACCGGGTAGCCATCAGCCGCCGGACCCAGTTCATAGGGCTCTTCGTACATCACAACCACCTCCGGTCGACATCTTTCCGTATCGAGCCTGTCGGTCTTCGCACACCCTGGCTACCAGCTTTTGGTTCTTCGGGATGGGATGCTAAGGCACGCAACTACGCAACTAAACGGATCGCGCTTTTAGGCTGCTGCCGTGAAGTTCAGCGTGATTACGGCAGATCAAGCCGTGACTCCCTACGAGGGCAGCTACCAGGTACTAGAAAATGCGGTGCTAGTGGTGCATCCAGACGGCCCGAGCCTGCCCACTGTCCGACTGTCCCCGGCGTTTTGGCTGCAGATCATTGAGCCTCGCGTCGAAACTCCCGCCAAGTCCGGGGCAGACTGACGACAGCCCAAGCGGGTTAGCGCAGATACCCAGTGGGTCCGGGCGGCCCCGCCAAAACCGTGGACGTACTCGAGCAGCTGGATCCGACCGTCGAAGGTGCGGCTGCTAACCATGTCGAGCGAGACGTCGGGGTACCCGTCGTAGATTCGATCCCGACCGGTACTTCCCATGATGACTGGGAAGACGACCACACGGAAAAGGTCGACCAGACCGGCTTCCAAGAGCGAGCGGCGCGGCGTGGCTGCTCAAGGTGCGCATGGACTTGGTGCCTTTGTCCTTCATCCTCCGCACGGCCTCGACGGGGGCCTGCATTACCAGTTGCGTGGATTGCTGAGTGGCTATCCGCCGCGGTCAACCCCATATAAGACCTTCCGCATATGAGACCTTCCGCGGGGCGGATGCTCATCGGCCTCGACACCTGCTTCATCCGCCGTTGCCCGTCGAGACACTGACAAGTAGGCGAGTGTCCCGGTCAGCCGGATAGGGTCTTCGCTCCAGCCACCATTCGACCAGCAGCAGCGTCAGAGTCCAGGACAACCAGCCGGTAATGCCGGCGGTGACTTGGATGAACCAGGTCTCATTGCCGGCGAATGTCGTTTGCTGTTGCGGCCCTAATACAAGAAAGACCGTGACAGCCACAAACCGGTTGAGAATGATCGAGCAGGTCAGCGCGAAGCTTCGGAGCATCCACCGTCGGTGCTTGACAAATCTGCCACGCCGAGCCATCACGAATCCCGGGACGGTTGTGCCCAGCCATAGCAGGGCCATCAGGACGCTGCTGACCTTGATCACGGGCCCGAACGGTGTGTTGACCGCAAGGATTAGGCCGGCCAGGCCGCCAGGCAGCACTCCGGCCAAGACGTACGTCCGGCCGATCCTGCGATGAGCCGTTCGGTGATGATTGCGGAACCAAGGCCAGATCTGGAATACCACGCATCCAAGCGCGATGGACCCACAGATGACGTGGAGAACCAGCAATGGGTAGTACAACGGGAAGTCCGGGGGTGCCGGCACCCGGGACCGGCTGGGATCCAGACTCAGATATGGCGGCAGCGAGAACGTCAAGAAGGCAACGATCAGGAATGCCAGTGGCACTATCCAAGGTCGCCGCCACCAGCGGACGGAACTCTTGTTGGTCTTGTCTGCCGTCGCCGCTCTCAGATCTGCGTATGTCATACGCGATAGCGTATCATGTACGCATTCTTAGGATAGGCAACGTGGACGATGTGACTGCAGAGGTCGAGTTGCCAGAAAGCCTGCGACGGCTCTGGAGTCGTGCTGCTGCACCGGCAAAAGAGCGCCGAACAAGTCTGAGTCTGGACCGAATCGTCAGTGCGGCGATCGAAATTGCCGACGCTGAGGGGCTCTCCGCCCTATCTATGGCACGGCTGGCCGACCGCCTTGGCAGTGCTCCCATGTCGTTGTATCGGCATGTTTCCAGTAAGGAGGAGCTTTACGACTTCATGATTGACGCCGCGGCGGGAGAGCTGGGTGCTGCGGTGACGAACGATTGGCGAGCAGGGCTGACGGCGTGGCTTACGGATCTAATGGCGATCTATCGCCGGCATCCATGGATCCTTCAACTGCCCCTGACCAGGCCGCCACTCGAGCCGGGCCAACTTGACTGGCTAGAGCGCGGATTGCTTATCCAGCAGGCCACGCCATTAACCAATGCGGAGAAGATGGGGATCGTGCTGACCTTGATGGAGTACGCCAGAGGGCACGCCGCGATTGCTAACAGCCTGGAAGGGGCCGATGCGTCGTTTGGGCTACCGCTGCCGTACGGCCAACTCCTTGCTCGACTGGTTGACAAGGGTCGATATCCAATGCTGACTGCTGCCGTAGATGCCGGGGTTTTTGAGCCGCCGGCAGATCCTGAAACCGATCTTCGGGAAGATTTCCAATTCGGCCTGAATCTGATCTTGGACGGGCTGGCGGCCCTGATTCGGAGCAAAGCCTGACCAGCAGGGTCGCTCGAGGATCCCGCTCCGCGCCCTCCTGTACTGAGCTCGGGAACTGGGGCCGCAGGCCGCGCCGAAGCTGGGAAAGCCTTCGGTCACCGAGAGCAGCGAGCGCCATTCCGGATCCGAGAACAACCAAGAACCCGATTGCCACCTGTAGCGCGACCACTCCGCCAAGCGCCTGGGTCGCCACGGCGGCCACAACACCGCAAAGCAGGGCATCAATTATCCCGACGATCACCGGCGATCCAGAAAGTAGACTTCTCCGGGCCGGCCATGCTGGCGCGGTCCCGCCCTCGACCGTCCAGGTGCCGACCAGAAAGTCGAGCCGCCGTAAGGCTGGATCAGGGGTCTGGACCGCTGATCGTCCCCCTGCCCCGAATGCGTAACGACTGCCTTCGTTGTCCTCGTGATCATGATGTCGCCTCAACTCCTTATCTGGTGGCGCTCCAACTTGGGTGGCTCGTAGTACACCTTGGCTATCCACTCTTGTCAGGAGTCGTACGGATCCACCATTCGCCCGCGAGCACGTGCAGGCTGAAGCCAATCCAAAACGCGGCGGCGAAGCTGTCAGGGAAGTCCCCGCTGGCCGAGGTTGCCTCCAGCTTGCGTCTGCTGGGTGAGGGTCGACACTAGAGCGGCTGCTTGAGGGCGAGGAGGCGCTCCCGGGGCGAGTCAGCGACTTGATCTTCGACTACTGGCAGGTCGCGATCGCCCCTTACCGGCCGTGGTGTGCTCTACCGCCGTTGCTCGTCGACAGCAGGCCGGAGCCTCACTGGGAAATCAGGCGGTGAAGTGCACGCCGGAGAACTGGGCGCGCCACTCCGTAACGCGGGATGCGAGTGCAGGGTGGTCACAGTCCGGGTCCAAGCCGTCGGCGATCAGTGACGCAAGGTGTCGCATGTCGGTGACTCCCATGCCTAGCCGGACCAGCTCGGGAGTACCGATGCGTAGTCCGTTGACGTCGTCGGGGACAGGTGTGGTCGGCAGGCCGATGCCACAGGCCAATAGATTGGCCTGCCGCAGCAGCTTGGCCGCGTGTTGACCTCCTCCCCATCGATGAGCCTCGAGGGCGAACTGGTGTGAGCGCGTGGGACCATCGGCGCCCTCGAAGACTGGTAGCCCTCTGGTCCTTAGTTCTGAGGCGAGCTCGGCGGCGGTCTGGATCATTGTGGCGGCGTACTCTTTGCCGACGGCCTTCCAGTCGAGCATGGTGACGGCTAGGGCCGCTGTCTTGCCAACGTCGAAATTCGCGGTGAATCCGGGGTAGGCGATGGTGTCGAGTCGCTCGGCGAGGTTGGCCTCATTGGTGACAATCAATCCGCCTGGGGGTCCGCCGAGGCTCTTGTAAGTGCTCATGGTCATGAAGTGCGCGCCCTCTTCGAGCGGGTTCGGCCACGCGCCTCCTGCGATCAGACCGCATACGTGAGCGGCGTCGAAGAGCAGTACGGCTCCGATCTCGTCGGCGATCTCCCTGAGCTCAGAAACGGGGTGCGGGTAGATGTTGATGCTCGCCCCGATAGTGATCATCTTCGGTCTCAGGTCCCAGGCCAGATTGCGCACAGCTTCAACGTCGACAGTGAACTTGTCGCGGTCAACTGGTGCCGGGACGGTGTTCAGGCGGTACATCCCGGCGGAGCCACCAGCGTGGTGGGTGACGTGGCCGCCGATGCTGGGTGGGGGACCGATGATGGTGTCGCCGGGCTCGCAGGTCGCCACGAACGCGTACAGGTTGGCGATCGCTCCCGACGGCACGCGGACCTCGGCGTAGCGTGCGCTAAAGACTTCAGCGGCCAGCTCCGCGGCGATCACCTCGATTTGCTCGATGGCCTCCAGACCCATCTCGTACTTGGCCCCGGGGTAACCCAGGGATGGTCTGGATCCGAGGCCGGCCGACAGCATTGCCTCGGCGCGCGGATTCATGATGTTCGTGGCGGGGTTGAGGTTGATGCAGTCGCGGTCGTGGATCTGGTGGTTTAGCTCAACGAGCCGTTCCAGTTCACCGAGCACCGCAGGGCCGGTGGCGTTGGCCGTGGCCGTTGCAAGGGAGTGCACATAGGACGCGCTGTGGTCAGGAAGCCAGGGCTGTGGTGCGAGGGCGGTCATCCGTCCATGATTGGGGGTCCGCCGATTAGGCGGTGCCAGACGCCCAAAGTCGGAACTGGCAGGCCCGGACCTTGTCCCTCGCTGTGGGCTAGCTCAGCGCAACCGAATAGGGATGCGGTAAGTACAGTCCAGACGTGGACACCACCGCCTCGCCCCGCGTGCTCGTCATCGGGCTTGACCCGTATCGGGTGCCTGGGCCGTGGGACCCTGAGCCGGTAGCCGACGCGATCGAGGCCGGACTCGCTAAATTCACCGAGCATGGGGTGGGCGTCGAGACCTGCCTGATCGGTCTCGATGGAAGCGACGACGTGGAAACGGTCGTCGGAAATGCGCTGCGCGCCCACCCGTGGGAGTGCGTCACTATCGGTGGCGGTCTGCGGCACTCAGACGATCAAGTTGAGCTACTCGAGCAAGTGATCAACCTCGTGCGGCGGCACGCACCCGATGCGGCCATCGCGTTCAACAGCACCCCAGCAAATACCTACGAGGCCGCTGCCCGCTGGATTGGGTGACGACAGCAGGCTGCATTGACGAACGAACCCCCGGCGAGGTGGGGGACGGTAGTGTGCGCCGGGGGCGTCAGCGGAGAGGTTCCGCTGACGTCAATCCTCCCCGTGGAAAGTAACCCGAATCGACCAAC
>DATFBI010000231.1:0-11525 GCA_035253925.1 Propionibacteriaceae bacterium | reverse complement strand
CGGCAAGCGACTGGCTGAGATCGCGCCGTGCCCCGTAGTCGGCGACCACGCGATCGCCGCGCGGCCGTTCCATCATGGCCGCCATCGTCCAAGGGCCAGCAACCGAGAGTTTGATCGGGCCCTGGTATCCCTGAGCATGCTCTTCGAGCAGATCAAGATCAGTGCGCAGCCTGGCAATGGCCAGCCGATGGTCACGCCCGGAGGCATTGGTGAGCCGCCAGCCGGCCGGTTGCAGATCTACTGCGAGCGCGGCGAGAAACGCTGTCGAGCGTCCGATCATCTCGGCGTGCGGTCCGCGCGCCGGAAGCTCAGGCAGATAGGGAAGATCTGGACACTCTGCGAAGGCGATCTTGATGGCATCCATCGTGTCGGTACCCGGCCAGGAGCCGATGCCGGTGCTCCGGACTGGCGACAGCTCGCCGTCGGTTGGGGTGGCGGTCACGTTTGAGTGGCCGAAATAGTCGCGCTCCCGACGACTTGTGAGCCTGCGAAGAGCACTACCGCTTGTCCCGGCGCAACAGCGCGCGTTGCAGAATCCAGCACTACCTCAAGATGCTGATCATGGACTGCCACCCTGGCGTCCATGGCTTGGCCATGGGCCCGGACTTGCACTTGCCCAGACCATTCGCCATGCAGCGGCTGACCCGTCCAGGTAGGCCGGACCGCGCTGATCATCTTCACCGCCAGGGCGTCGCGGGGACCGACGGTAATGGTGTTCGTTGCCGGGGTGATGGCTAGTACGAAGCGCGGCTCGCCGTCGTCGGCCGGTGTACCCAGTCCTAACCCTCGCCGCTGACCGACCGTGAAGCGATGCGACCCGGCATGTTCGCCGACTTTTGCACCGGCAAGATCGACAATGTCGCCCGGTCGAGTTCCAAGCCGCCGCTCCAGAAAGCCTGCGGTATCGCCATTGGCAATGAAGCAGATGTCGTGACTGTCGGGCTTGTCTGCGACGGTCAGGCCGCGGTCCCGAGCCTCGGCGCGTACCTCGGACTTGAGGGAGGAACCGAGCGGAAGGTATGACCGACGAAGTTGATCTTGGTTCAGCACACCCAATACGTATGACTGGTCTTTGGTGGCGTCTACCGCTCGATGCAGTTCTACCTCGCTGCTGGTACGGATCAGGCGGGCGTAGTGGCCAGTGCAGACTGCATCAAAGCCAAGCGCAATGCCACGATCGAGTACGGCGGAAAATTTGATCTTTTCGTTGCAACGCAGGCAGGGATTAGGGGTACGCCCGGCGGCATACTCTGCGACGAAGTCGCTCACCACATCAGCAGCGAAGCGATCTGAGAGATCCCACACATAGAAGGGAATACCGAGTACATCGGCGGCCCGCCGAGCGTCGTGCGCATCCTCCTTCGAGCAACAGCCGCGGGCACCCGAACGGTACGCTTGCGGGTTTTTCGACAGCGCCAGATGCACGCCGGTGACATCGTGGCCGGCGTCGACCGCACGCGCTGCGGCAACAGCGGAGTCGACACCACCCGACATCGCGGCGAGTACCTTCATCAGAGTCCTTTCCGGGCGCTTCCGGGCAAGCCGCAAGTCTGTCACGCGCGGCCAAGGCCGCCAAGCAGCCTCAGGCGAAGGCCGCCGCAGCCTTAGCGCGTCGTACAGCCTCGGGCAGTGCCGCGGCGAGCGCAGAAACGTCGGCCACGGTTGAGGTGTGCCCGAGCGAGAATCTGAGTGCTGAGCGCGCCTCCGCCTCGCTGCATCCCATTGCAATCAGCACATGGCTAGGTTGCGAAACTCCGGCCGAGCACGCTGCTCCGGTCGAACAGTCAATTCCGGCAGCGTCCAGCAGCATCAAGATTGCGTCCGCGGAGCAGCCTGGGAAGCCGATGTTGGCAATGCCTGGAAGCCGATTGACTTCGGCTGTTGGGCCGTACGGGATGGCCTCCGGTACGGCATCGAGCACAGCGCGCGCAAGCTCGTCACGCAGCCGGCGAATCCGCTGCTCTTCGGCGACACGATCACGCGTCGCGATCTCCACCGCCGCTGCGAAACCCGCCGTGGCGGCGACATCCAAGGTGCCAGAGCGTACATCTCGCTCCTGGCCACCACCGTGCAAGATCGGCGCCAGCCGGAGCTCCCGACGGGCCAACAAGGCACCAACTCCATACGGGCCACCCAGTTTGTGCGCGGTGAAGCTCAGCATGTCGAGTCCGAATGCCGCGAAGTCAACCTCGATGTGGCCGACCGCTTGCACGGCGTCGCTGTGTGAGATCACGCCATGTTGGGCCGCCAAGGCAGCGATCTTGCTTATCGGCTGCAGCGTGCCGACTTCATTGTTGGCCCACATCACCGACACCAGAGCGGTCTGCGAATCGACCGTGCCGGCCAAGGCGGACATGTTCAGCCGCCCGTCCTCTTCGACCGGAAGGTAGCGCACGTCGGCCGCCGCGGTACGCCCGAGCCAAGCCACCGAATCCAACACCGCATGGTGCTCGATCGTCGATGTCACCACTCCGCGACGGCCCGACTCCAAGCCAGCCAAGAACGCGCCCTTGATCGCCAGGTTGGCTGCCTCGGTCCCACCGCTGGTGAAGATCACCTCGGCCGGTTGTGCCCCGACGCATGCCGCGATCGTCTCGCGGGACTCTTCAACGACGCGACGTGCCGACCGGCCGGAGGCATGCAGCGATGACGCGTTGCCGACCCTGGTCAGCTCGCGGGTCATTGCCTCGACGGCCTCGGGAAGCATCGGCGTGGTGGCCGCATGGTCGAGGTAGATCCGGCTCATGAAGCCCAAGTGTGCCTCAGCCTTTGCGCTTCTTGATCTCATCGATGACGGTGGGAAGCACCTTGTGCAGGTCGCCGACAATGCCAAGATCAGCAAGGGCGAAGATGGGCGCCTCGGCATCCTTGTTCACCGCAACGATCGCTTTGGATGTCTGCATCCCGGCTCGATGCTGAATGGCGCCGGAAATACCAACGGCGACGTAGAGCTGAGGTGACACGGTCTTGCCGGTCTGGCCGATCTGGTACGCGTACGGGTACCAGCCAGCATCGACGGCGGCCCGGGATGCTCCTACTGCACCGCCCAGAACATCAGCTAACTCCTCCACAGCGCTGAAGTTTCCAGCCGTACCCCGTCCACCGGCGACGACTATTGCGGCCTCAGTAAGCTCCGGTCGTCCGCTGGACTTCTTAGGTTCTTTGTTGACGATTCGTGCGCCCTTGGCCGCGTCGGAGATTGTTACTCCAATCTGCTCGATCACGGGCTCGGTGGGGGCAGTCTCTGGCGTTACAGCGTTCGGCTTCACCGTGACGATGGGAGCACCGTGTGTCACTGATGCAGTCACCGTCCAGTTGCCGGCAAACACTGACTGTGTGGTCATGCCATCGGAGGAGATGTCGCTGGCGTCAGTGATCAAGCCGGATTGCAGCTTGATCGCAAGCCGTCCGGCGATCTCCTTTCCCTCCGGAGTAGAAGTGATCAAAATCGCGGCCGGCTGCAGGTTCTCGGCAATCTCTGCCAAAGCCTCGGCCTTGGGCGCGACAAGGTACTCGTCGATAGCAGGGTCTGCCACTACGAGCACTCTGGTGGCGCCGTACTCCCCCAGCGCCTTGGCCACCGTGTCATCGGTCTCACCGAAAACCACAGCTACTGGGTCGCCGATCCGGCGCGCCAGCGTAAGGAGCTCAAGCGCCGGCTTGGACACGTGCGAGTCGGCATGCTCGGCGACGATTAGAACCTCAGGCATCGGTGCCTCCTCTCAGATGTACTTACCGGCAGCCAGGAAGTCGATCAATGCGGATGCACCGTCCTCTTCTGGCACAACGCGGCCCGGCTCCTTGGGTGGACGTGGGATTGTTTGGACCACCTTGCTCCAGGCGGCGTCTAAACCGACTGAGGTGGCCTCGATACCAAGATCAGCAAGTGTCCAGGTCTCAACCGGCTTCTTCTTGGCCGCGAGAATTCCCTTCATGGATGGATATCGGGCCTCACCAGATTGATCAGTGACGCTGACAATTGCCGGCAAGCTGGCTTCGATCGTGAAGCTGGCAACATCGTCGTCGCGGCGGATTGACACCCGATCATCGGCCATCGAAAGCGTCGCGCCGAGGGTCGCCGCCGGCCAGCCGAGCCGCTCCGCGATCATGGCGGGGATGACGCCCATCGTTCCGTCGGTGGAAGCCATGCCGCAGATCACCAGGTCAGGTGCGGACTTCTTGATCGCCTCAGCCAAGATCGCGCTGGTCGAGAGGGCGTCAGAACCGTGGACTGCCTCGTCGCTGATATGGACGCCGGCGGAGGCGCCCATTTGCAGGGCGCGCTTAATGGCATCAGGCGCATCTTGCGGTCCGAGGGTCATCACGACGACCTCTACGTCGTCGCGCTCGTCGGCGATCTGCAGAGCCTGTTCCACTGCATACTCATCAAGTTCTGACAGCAATCCGTCGCTGGAAGCTCGGTCGACGGTGCCATCATCGGCAAAGGTCCGCTCGCCGGTGGCGTCTGGGACATGCTTGGCCAGAACTACGATCTTCATTTCGCTCCGCTCTTGGTGTGTCTAGTCCGCGCTTCCGCCGTCGCTACATTACTCATGGGTAACAAAGCCTCTCTGCCGAACATCACCTGGCTCCGCTACCGCGGACGCCTTCTGGAGGTCGAAGGCGGCGAAGCGCTCAATTCGGATGATCTGCCGATAGCGCTCCTCACCCACGACCGCTCGCAACGCCTCGGTCTGGCTGGCCTGGGCTGCCAACGCAGCATACTTGCGGTCCAGCATCTCGCCGGTGAGTGTGACATCGATGCTCAGAGGGCCGGTCCAGGCCACAGGCGGATCGCCGACGATCGCACCCAGCTCGATCCACTGTGCGAGGTGATCGTCGAGCCACTCCTGGGTGTTCGCCACCACATGTAGCGTGCCGATACCAGCACGGTGTACGGCCTCAGCCGTCCAGCGATGTACTGCAATGTGGTCGGGGTGGCCGGTCTGACCATCGGGCGAAAAAGTCAGGATCGTGTCCGGGGTGATCTCGCGAATGATGTCGGCAATCTGTTGTGCTGCCGCGTCGAGGTCGACAGCCGCGCAGCCGCCGTCTGGATAGCCCAGCCAGCGGTGCTCGGTGACGCCCAAGATTCCCAGACACTCCGCCAGCTCGGCCTCGCGAATAGCAGCGAGTCGTTCGGGCGGCCACCGCGTCGCGTCGGTCACGCCCAACTCTCCACGAGTCGCCGTAACGCAGACAACCCGGGACTGCGCAGCCGCCGCCATGGCCATAACGCCGCCACAGAGATAGGCCTCGTCGTCGGGATGCGCCCAGATCGACAGGATCGTGCCCAGCTCTCGAATGTCGTTCATCACCACTAGAGCAGTCTGCTGCCTGTCTGCGGGTGCCGGTCAACCGAGGCAGCGAATGCTTCGGACCTTCTCCTCCTCGCTGCGTGTTTCCGTCTGCTATGCCCGGATCTGTTGCAGCGGCTACATGGCAGTGCTTACGGTTGGCAAACAACCGGTTGCGCCGCCCGGTTGACGCCCGGATGATCGCCATTTGTCGTGCAACTGGGGCAGAATGAGGCGCATCTTTCCTAGGAAAGAGAGGTAAGTCGCTTCATCGTGAGCGGTTCAGCAAGTAGCCGAGGCAAGGGCACCTAGATGTCCAATGCCCTGCCAGTGCCGGATGACACATCGGCTCTCGGTGCCCACATCCACGACGGTGGTGCTTCCTTCGGGCTCTGGGCTCCTCGGGCAACACGCGTTGAGCTTGCATTGGTAGACGAGGACCGCAACCAGACCAACTACGACATGAACCGCGACTCGGCTGGAGTCTGGACCGTATTCGTTCACGGCGTGGGCGTCGAGCAACGGTACGGCTTCCGGGTCCACGGTCCCTGGGAGCCACCCGCGGGGGCACGTTTCAATCCAGCCAAGCTGCTGGTCGATCCGTACGCCCGCGCTATTACCAGCGGCGTTGACTATGCCGGCCCGATTCTGGACCACACAAAGGAATCTGACTACGTTCCAGAAACCACCGACTCCTCCACCGCCGTCCCGCTCAGCGTGGTGGTGGCCGACTCGCCGCCTCCCCGCCCGATCGCTCGACGCAGATCGCTGTCGGAGTCGGTGATCTATGAGCTCCATGTCAAAGGCTTCACGCGGCTGCATCCAGCGGTACCCGAGCACCTGCGCGGCACGTACGCCGGATTGGCCTATCCCGCGGTTGTGCAGCACTTAGCAGATCTTGGCGTTACGGCCGTCGAGCTGCTACCCGTCCACCACTTCATCTCCGAGCCCTTCCTGGTGGGTCGCGGACTTTCCAACTACTGGGGATACAACACCCTCTGCTTCTTCGCACCGCATTCCGCGTACGGCTCAGTCGGCACGCTCGGACAGCAGGTGCGGGAGTTCAAGGAGATGGTCTCGGCGCTGCACGACGCAGGAATCGAGGTCATTCTCGATGTCGTCTACAACCACACCGGCGAGGGTGGGCACGAGGGACCTACGTTGTGCTATCGAGGTATTGACCACCTGGGTTACTACCGGCTGACCGACGATAAGCGCAACGATTACGACGTAACCGGCTGTGGCAACTCAGTGGATACATCCGAGCCCGGCGTGCTCCGCATGGTGCTTGATTCGTTGCGTTACTGGGTCACCGAGATGGGCGTGGACGGTTTTCGCTTCGACCTCCTCACCACCTTGATCCGGGACGAGCGGCATCACGTCGATCAAGATCACGCATTTAAGCAGGCAATTCGGGAAGATCCGGTGCTGAGCCAAATCAAGATCATTGCCGAGCCCTGGGACATGGGCCCGTACGGCTACCAAGTCGGCGCCTTCGGGCCGGGCTGGAGTGAGTGGAACGATCGTTTTCGCAACCATGTCCGCGACTTCTGGCGGGGCAACACCCACGGGGTTGGCGAGCTCGCGCAGCGGCTGACCGGTTCCGCGGACATCTTTGATCACGAGGGCCGTGCAGCTACCGCGAGCGTGAACTTCGTCACCGCACACGATGGCTTCACGTTGCGTGACCTGGTGACCTACAACGTCAAGCACAACGGCGCCAACGGCGAGTCCAATCGCGACGGATCCGATGACAATCGATCATGGAACTGCGGCGTGGAGGGCGAGACCGACGATCCGGCGGTGAATGACCTGCGCCATCGTCAAGCGCGAAACTTTATGGCGACCTTGATCTTGGCCGCCGGGATCCCCATGATCACCGGCGGCGACGAGCTGGGCCGGACTCAAGAGGGCAACAACAATGCCTATTGCCAAGACTCGCACCTCTCGTGGGTGCACTGGGATACCGCAGAAAGTTGGAGCGATCTGACCGATCTTGCACGCCGGCTTCTCCAGCTGCGTGCAGATCACCCGGTCTTCCGACGCGCGAGCTACCGGCGCGGAGAGTTCCTGCTGGATGCCAAGGGTGAGCTGCAGGGGCGAAGAAACATTGCCTGGTTCGGCGGTCACAACGCTGAGATGACCGAGGCGGATTGGCGCGACCCGACCCGGCGCACCTTGGGCATGTACCTCGCAGAGGACGACCCGTACCGAGCAACCGACGAGGCCTTCCTGATCTGGTTCCACGCCGGTTCCGACCCGATCCAGGTCGAGCTGCCGGACACGCCCTGGGCAAGCACCTACACGGTGCTCGCCCACACCGGAAGCAACGGCGAGCTGCCATCAGAGAAGATCACCGCCGGATCCACACTGCAACTGCCCGGTCGTACGGTCGCAGTACTCCAAGTGGACTAGCTACTCATTATGAGCAGAGCGCATAGCTGCGAGCGTCGGTAATCGCGCGCCCCGACGATCGGAGGAGCGATGAGCGAACGTGCCCGCATGCGAAGTGGCAATCCAACACGGTCGTTCGCGAAGAGTGATGACGACGTCGGACTCCCTGCGCGCGATGCGCGAGCAGCTCCATCAATACGTAGGCGTCGGCATGCTCGCCGGTAAGGCTGCCAGGCCCATCTCCGCCTCGCTTGCCAGCAGCGGGTGATAGGGCACTACCCGTACCGTGTACCCAATTGCCCCAGCTCGCACAGCCTCTACCCAGCCCTCGTACCGCCGCAGTCCCCCATCGACGGCGATTCCTGTCGGGAACGGATTCACTCGTGGCTCGTAAAGTCGGTCATCCTCGCCGACACGGCCAGTGACGAGCTGCACTTGAATGTCATCAGGGCTGAGTTCACCGAGCCGGACGAGCGCGCTGACGTGAATCTTCGCCCCTACCTCAACCTGCTCGCCGCCGAGGGATTCAACGTGCTCCACAGAAACCGTTGGCCACGCATCCCTGATCTTCCGCTTCCACCTGGCGAGTGCCTCTGCGCCACCACTGCTCGAGTTGAGAGAGTGGCTGGAGACTGCGGCAGGTGTGTACAGGTTCGTCACGTACTCCCGGACCATCCGCGAGGCCACCACCTTGGGAGCCAGCCCGGCGACGGTGTCTCTGATCATCTGAATCCAGCGCTCCGGCAGCCCATAATGATCAACATCGTAAAAGCGCGGCACGATCTCGTTCTCGATGATGTCGTAGAGTGCCTTGGCTTCAAGATCATCACGCCGCTCGGCACCATCTGCACCTTCCGCCGATGGGATCTCCCAGCCAAACTCCGGATGGAACCATTCGTCCCACCAGCCATCACGGATCGACAAATTCGCTGCGCCGTTCAGGGCCGCCTTCATTCCTGATGTGCCGCAGGCCTCGTAAGGGCGCAGCGGGTTGTTCATCCAGACATCACAGCCGGGGTACAGCCGCTTAGCCATCGCCATGTCGTAGTCCGGGAGGAAAACGATGTGCTCACGAACCTCCGGATCGTCGGCAAACTGCACGACCTGCTGCACCAGCGCCTTGCCGCCCTCGTCGGCTGGATGTGCTTTGCCGGCGATGACGATCTGGATCGGCCGCTCCTTGTTGGTCAGCAGCTCCTTCAGCCGAGCAGGATCACGCAACATCAAGGTCAACCGCTTGTACGAGGGCACCCGCCGAGCAAAACCGAATGTCACAACATCCGGGTTGAGAACCTTAGCCACCCAGTCCGTTGGCATGCCGCGATTCGCGCTGCTGGCCGCCAGCCGCTCACGCGTCATGGCAATCAGGTCCTCACGCATCCTCCGCTTAATGCCCCAGATGGTTTTGCTGTCGACCTGCGATAGCGCGTTCCAGTCGTAGCCGTCGCTTTCTGACGGACTGCCGGTCGGTGCCTCGAGCAGCTCAAGCAGCTCGTGATGTACCCACGTGAGATGGTGCACACCGTTGGTGATCTGAGTGATCGGCACCTCACTAGTGTCGAACGATCGCCACAGTCCCTGGAACATCTCACGGGACACCACGCCATGCAGCGAGGAAACTCCATTTGCCCGTTGGGCGAGCCGGAAGCCCATCACTGCCATGTTGAATTTGCTGGAGTCACCGCCTTCGTAGTCTTCGGCGCCCAACGCCAAGACGCGCTCGACTGGCAGATCACCAAAGCCGGCAAATTGGTGAACGATGAGCTCGCGTGGAAACCGATCGATGCCCGCCGGAACTGGAGTATGGGTTGTGAACACCGTTCCGGCGCGGGTCAGTTCGAGTGCAGTGTCGAAGTCCAGACCGGATTGCAGGTATTCCCGGATCCGTTCCAGACCTAGGAATCCAGCATGGCCTTCGTTGGTGTGAAACACCGTTGGCGCTGGCACGCCGGTGATCCGGCAGTAGGCCCGGATGGCGCGTACGCCGCCCATGCCAAGCAGCACTTCTTGCTCCAGCCGATGATCGGTGCCCCCGCCGTACAGCCGGTCAGTGACCTCTCGCTCGTAGCCGGCGTTCTGCTCGACATCGGAGTCCAGCAACAACAGCGGTACCCGGCCCACCTGAGCCAGCCACACCTGCGCGTGGAGGGTACGACCATGGGCGAGCGGGACCTCAATCCGAACCGGACCCTCGTCATCGTGGAGCAAGGTCAGCGGCAACGAGTTCGGGTCCAACAGCGGATACCGCTCCTGCTGCCAGCCGGCCGCGTTCAATGACTGCCGGAAGTACCCCTGCCGGTAGAGCAGTCCGACACCGATGATCGGAACGCCAAGATCACTTGCCGCCTTGAGATGATCACCGGCGAGGATTCCCAGGCCGCCTGAGTACTGCGGCAATACCTCGGTTATGCCGAACTCGGGCGAGAAATAGCCGATCCCCACTGGCGCTGCCGGAGTCTCGGCGGCGTAACCCTGATACCACAGATCACCGGTGAGATAGTCGGCCAGATCGGACTGGATCAGGCGAAGGCTCTTGAGGAAACGCTTGTCGATCGACAGAGCATGCAGGCGCTCGACGGATACGTCAGCCAAAAGTCGTACCGGGTCACCGCCGGTGCTCTCCCACAGCTGCGGGTCCACGGACCGGAACAGATCTTGGGTCTCAGTGTGCCAACACCAGCGGAGGTTGCGGGCCAGGTCGCCCAGTGGTTTGAGGGGCTCTGGCAGTACCGGACGAACGATGAAACGGCGGATTGCGCGCACTGGGATAACCTACCGACGAAGTTTCGATGTCACGGGCGTTCTGCTCTGATCGGGTGCAGGAAGCACCGGCGCCTCAATACCCACCCGAACGCGGTTAAGGCAGCCAAGCTCGATGTATTCGACCCCTGCCGCTTCGGCATCGGGGCCGATAGGTTGAGGGTCGTGACGGCAACAAATTCAGGACTCCCGATGCCTGAGCGCGATGACACCGCTCAGTCAGGCCCTCTAGGATCCTCTTCCCAGGCCTCCACCCCACCGCCCGATACCTCGCCGCCCGATACCTCGTCCGGCAGCCAACCTGCTGTCCCCATCACCAAGCCGACGCTCGGAGCGATCTTCGACCGCATTCCGGTGCATAAGGTCTCACCGGTTATCGAGGGCGGGGCCTACCCAGCCAAGGCTGTGGTCGGTGAAGAGATCCCCATCCGCGCAACAGTGTTTCGTGAGGGTCATGACGCCGTCAGCGCCTCGGTGGTGCTCACCGATCCCAACGGCACCGTGCGGCTGGAGCACATGCACCGCACCACACCAGCGGGCTTTGACTGGTGGACCGCATCGGTTGTGCTGGAGACCGAGGGGTTGTGGACGTTCCGCGTAGAGGGCTGGAGCGATCCGTGGGAGACCTGGGTACACAACGCAGAGATCAAGATTCCGGCCGGTATCGACGTTTCCTTGGTTTGCATTGAAGGCATCGCGCTATTTGACAGGGCCGCCGCTGCTGCCGAGAAGGCCGATGACTACCAGACTGCGGCGCTGCTACAGGGAGCGGCCAAGAACCTCGATTCAGCACAGCAGGTGGAGGACCGGCTGGAAGTCGTATTGACGGAGGACATTCGGGCGGCGATGAAGCGCTACGGGCCTCGCGAGTTTGTCTCGCCGACGCCGGAGTATCCGATCTTCGTCGATCGCCGCAAGGCCTTGTTCTCGTCCTGGTATGAGTTCTTCCCGCGTTCCCAGGGTGCGCGGTGGGACGAGGAGAATCAGAAATGGATCTCCGGCACCTTTGACACCTCTTACGAACGACTCGAGGCCGCCGCAGCGATGGGCTTCGATGTGGTTTATCTGCCGCCC
>DATFBI010000230.1:0-9390 GCA_035253925.1 Propionibacteriaceae bacterium | reverse complement strand
GGAGCCGGTCGGCGGGCAAGCCGACGCCGCACAGCGACCAGACGTCGTGATGATTGAGGGCAGCAGCCTTAACCTGCACCCTGACCCAGCCGGTCGGTGGGCGCGGCGGCTCCATATCGCCCACAGCTAGCGCATCCAGCGGAGCGTCGGCATCCGCCCGCACCGCATACGCCGCCAACATGACTTCACCCTATGGCGCTAGGCGGCGGGCGAATGCGATTGACCCTATGACAGCGGGATTGCGGCATTGCGCGAGCGCTCACCAGAGCGACAGCTTGGGTCGATACAGTTGCGAAGTATGGGCTGGGGCGTCGCATGAGCAACGACGCCGACTCTCTGGTCGAGGCCTTCCATGCTCGGACTGGCCGGCAGCCAACCGGTGTCTGGGCGGCCCCAGGACGAGTCAATCTGATCGGCGAGCACACCGACTACAACGACGGCTATGTCATGCCGTTTGCCCTCGCCCAACGGGTACTGATTGCAGCCGCCCCGCGCGATGATGGCAGCTGGAGCGTCACGTCGCTCAACACTGGCTCGACCGAGACGTTCTCGTCCGCCGACCTGGAGCCCGGAATGGCCGGCTGGCAGGCCTATGTCGCAGGTGTGGTTTGGGCTGTGCGGGAGGCTGGGCACCGCGTTGCTGGAGCGGATCTGGTTCTGAACTCAGATGTGCCAGAAGGCGCCGGCTTGTCCTCATCGGCGGCTTTGGAATGTGCGGTGCTCACGGCACTTGCAGACCTCAACGAGCTCCAGATCGCCGGTCTGGAGCGAGCCAAGCTGGCCAGGCGCTCCGAGAACGTCTTTGTCGGGGCCCCGACCGGTTTGATGGACCAAGCCGCATCCACCTTGTGCACCGCCGGCCATGCGCTGTTTTTTGATTGCCGGACTGATGCGGCCGAACAGGTGCTCTTCGACACGACCAGTGCGGGACTGGAAATCCTGGTGCTTGACACCAAGACTCCGCATGCACTCGTCGACAGCGAATACGCTGCCCGCCGAGCTAGCTGCGAGGAAGCCGCCGCATTGCTAGGCGTGCCGGCACTGCGCGACATCACCGACTTGGATGCTGGGCTCGGCCAACTTCCGGATCCGGTGATCCAGCGTCGGGTACGTCATGTGGTTACCGAGAACGCTCGCGTGCTGGAGGCCGTTGATGTCTTGCGAGCGGGCCAAATTGCCAACCTGGCGCCGCTCCTGGATGCCTCGCACGCATCCATGCGCGATGACTTCGAGATCACCGTGCCGCAGGTGGACCTAGCCGTCGAAACTGCACGCGCTTCAGGAGCGCTCGGTGCACGCATGACCGGCGGCGGCTTCGGTGGTTGCATCATTGCGCTCGTTGAAATTGGGGATGCCGAGCAGATCGGGCAGGCCATCGCGGAAAGTTTTGCGGCCGCCGGATACGGTCCGCCAGCGCACTTCACTGCCGTCCCATCCGCCGGTGCGCAGCGCCTTAAATGACTTACAGATAATCGTTGCGATCGGATTCCAAACCGACCGGCATCGATCAAACTGAGGAATCGCGTGGAAGGATTCAGTCTGTCCTCAGGACCCATCGCGCCGCTGACTCGAGCGGCGATCACCGAAATCAGCCCAGACTCACGAGGACTGGGGTTGGAAGGGAGCAGCAACAGATGAATGTCCGGATCAAGTTCGCTGTGGTCGCAGCGTCGGTCGCTGCGCTTGCCTTAAGCGCCTGCGGCTCGAGCTCGTTAAGCGGGGAACCCGGTGGTGAAGCAGCACCGTCGGTCGAGGTCAGCCAGAACGTTGACCTTGCCAGCAAGCTGCCGGAGGGCATCAAGAGCGCGGGAGTGATCAAGATCGGCACCGACCCGACGTACGCACCCAATGAGTTCCTGGCCGCTGACGGCAAGACAGTCCAGGGCTTCAACGTCGATCTCTTCAATGCGGTTGCCGCTAAGTTCGGCATCAAGACTGAGTGGGAACCGTCGAAGTTCGGCAGCATCATCACCGGTGTCAATGGCAAGAAGTACGACATGGGCATCTCGTCGTTCACCATCAACTCCGAGCGCTTGCAGGAGGTCGACATGGTGAGCTACTTCAAGGCCGGCACCCAGTGGGCCACCCAGCCAGGCAACCCCAAGGGCGTCGACCCGGAAAATGCCTGCGGTAAGAACGTCGCGGTGCAGACCGGAACCGTACAGGAGACCGACGATCTTCCGGTGCGTCAGAAGAAGTGCGGCAGCAACAAGATCAACATTTTGTCTTATGAGAACCAGGCCCAGGCCACTAGCGCGGTGGTCACTGGTAAGGCTGACGCCATGCTGGCCGACTCGCCAATTGTGGCGTACGCAGTGAAGCAGTCTGGCGGAAAGCTGGAAGCATTGGGTGACATCTACGACGCAGCCCCGTACGGCTATGTGCTACCCAAGGGTGAGACCGAGTTCGCCGAGGCAATCGTTGAGGCGCTGAAGCAGCTCGAGCAAGAGGGTGCATACAAGGCGGCGCTTGAGAAGTGGGGTGTGGAGCAAGGCGCCATCAGCGACTTCGCGGTCAACCCAACGTCATGACAACCACAACGCAAGCCCGGCCGGCGGTCAGCGATGACCGCCCCGGGCTAATACAGGCAAAACCGGTTCGCCACCCCTGGCGCTGGGTCGCCATTGCAGTGATCGTCGTGTTGGCCCTCATGTTCCTCAACATGTTGATCTTCAATCCGGCGTTCAACTGGCCGTTCGTCTTCGAGGCGATGATTCAGCAGCCGGTGATCGAGGGCTTCTGGAAGGGCACCATCCTGGTCACGATCTTGGCCATGCTCTTCGGGGTGGTCGTGGGCGTGATCTTGGCGGTAATGCGGCTGTCGGACAACCCGATTCTCAAGGGCGTCTCATGGTTATATACCTGGTTTTTCCGCGCTATCCCTCGCTATGTGCTGCTGGTGATCATGGGCCAACTTGGGCTGCTCTTCACAGCAGGCATCTCCCTAGGTGTGCCCTTTGACTGGAAGATCATCGAGTGGTTCGGGTTGAGCGGCGACTGGCGCATCGGGCCCTTCGACGCCAATGCGATCTTCGTCGGTCTGGCGGGCGGTGTGATCGGCCTGGCAGCATCCGAGGCCGCGTACATGGCCGAAATCGCGCGAGCCGGAATTCTGAGTGTGGACAGGGGCCAGATGGAAGCGGCGCAGGCGCTTGGCATGAGCCGAGGCGCGGCGATGCGCCGAATTGTGTTGCCCCAGGCCATGCGGGTCATAGTGCCGCCCACCGGCAATGAGACCATCGCCATGCTGAAGGACACCTCGCTGCTCATCGGCATACCAGTGGGCACCGAGCTCTTCTTCCAGCTGCAAGCCATCGGCAACCGGACGTTCCAGGTCTTCCCGATCTTGGTCGCGGCCACCATTTACTACTTGATCGCCTCAAGCGTGCTGATGGTCGGCCAAGCCTACTTGGAGCGCCACTTCGGACGCGGCTTCGGCGCCAAGGTGGCCTCCGACAAGGATGAAGCAGCCAAGGGCCTCGCGATCGGATCAGCGAAATGACGGCTATGACCGAGATCGACCACCTGGTACGGGCGGTCAATGTCACCAAGTCGTTCGGCAGCAATGAGGTATTGAAAGGCATCGACCTCAACGTCGATGCCAAAGAGGTGGTGTGCTTGCTCGGGCCCAGCGGGTCGGGCAAGACCACCTTCCTGCGCCTCATCAACCAGATGGAGACCCTGACGGGTGGCCGGATTTGGGTTGGCGGCGAGCTGATCGGCATCGAGGAGCGCAACGGCAAGCTGCACATGCGCAAAGACAAGGACATTGCGCGACAGCGGTCGCGGATTGGCATGGTCTTTCAGCGGTTCAATCTTTTCCCACACATGACCGCGCTGGGAAACGTGATGGAAGCGCCGGTGAAGGTCAAGCGGCTCCGCAAGGACAGTGTCAGAAAGGAGGCGCTTGAGCTTCTTGACCTGGTCGGCTTGGCCGAGCGTGCCAACTATTACCCCTCCCAACTCTCGGGCGGGCAACAGCAGCGGGTCGCGATTGCGCGTGCGCTCGCCATGAAGCCGGAGCTGTTGCTCTTCGACGAACCCACCTCAGCGCTGGATCCAGAGCTCGTCGGTGAGGTGCTAGGCGTCATGCGCAATTTAGCCGAAGAGGGCACCACCATGATCGTTGTGACCCATGAGATGGGTTTTGCTCGCGAGGTCGCCGACCGCGTGGTCTTCATGGATCAAGGTGTTGTCGTCGAAGAGGGCCCACCGCGAGAGGTGCTACTGAACCCGAAGGAAGAGCGCACCAAGACCTTTCTACGGCGAGTCAAGCAAGAGGCTGAGGCGGAGGCGGCGCACGACGAAGAGCTGGCCCATATCCTCGAGCAGATCCCAGACTAGGTGCTGGCGAACCAGAAACAGTAAACGATGTGCTCTTCGACAAGCTCACGGCACATAGCTGCGCATTCAAGTGATGGCATGCAAAACGCCGGGGAACTTCCCCGGCGTTGCTTGTTGCTGGACGAAGCCTTGGGCTAGGCGGTGCGGATGCGCGCGCGTGCGGCGCGCCGCTTCAACGCTCGCCGCTCATCTTCGCTCAGACCGCCCCAGACACCATGATCCTGACCTGCTTCCAGCGCCCATTGCAGGCATGCGTCCCTCACCTCGCATCGCCGGCAGACCTGCTTGGCCTCTTCAATCTGGAGGAGGGCCGGTCCGGTATTGCCGATCGGAAAGAACAGCTCCGGGTCCTCATCCAGACAGGCGGCCTTATGGCGCCAATCCATGGCGTTACACTCCTAACTGGTTGCTCCGGGCCCCTACTAGGACCCCGCAGTATGGGGAAGCCACGAGTCCTCTACACTGAGCCTTGACTCGCGCCCCCCAAGACTTTCAAGTATTGAGACGCAATACAAGACTTTCGAGCGTTCGGTGCCTCACATTTCGATCCAGTTATCGCCTGCGGGGACCTTGTCAACGCGTTCTACCCGGTTCTGACGACGCAAAACACCTTCTATGACAAACATGTCTGCTCCAGCTGCAGATCGTCGGCGCCCGGTCACCATTGTCTTGGCAGCAGCACTCTTGGCGGTCGAGGCACTCATTGCTCTGGCGTACGCAGTGCTCGAGGTCGGAGAGATCCGGATGTCACGTGCCGCTGTGGGAGTTGGCGTGACGATTTTGATGGGCGGGCTCGGCCTTCTGCTCCTTCTCGTTTCCCGAGGCGTATTCCTGGGCAGGAGGTGGAGCAGAGGACCGGCGGTAGCCATCCAGCTCATCCTGCTGCCGCTCGCTTGGAGCTTCGTTGGTGGCGGGACTACCTGGGTCGCGGTAGCGCTGGCTGCGGTGGCCATCGCCGTTCTGGTTGCGCTGCTTCATCCGCGCTCAACGGCAGTATTCATTGGTTCGACCGCGGATAAGACGCCAACCTAAGGATCCATCGGATCCGGCGTGTCGCCAGGACTGGGAAGTCCAGAGCTAGAGGGGAATCTCCACCACGGCCTGGGTTCCCGGCCCTGCTGGCCGTGGCCCGAGCCGGAAAGAGCCTTCCATCTCTGCCACCAAGGTGTTCACGATAGACAATCCCAGGCTTGGTGATTTTCGCCAATCGAAGTCGGGCGGAAGTCCGCGACCGTCATCGCTTATCTCCATCCGGAGTCGCCCGTTGACGCGGCCGGGGACCACCCGTACCTCACCGGACTGGTGCGCAAGGCCGTGTTCCACAGCGTTCTGGCAGAGCTCACTGATGATCATCGCCAGGCTTGTCGCGACGTCTGCGGACAATAACCCGAAGCTGCCCTGGCGGATTGCCGAGACGCTACCCCAGGAGGCTGCGACGTCGCCGACCATACGCAGCAGCTCGTCGGCCACCAGGTCGAATTCCACGATTTCATCGAAGGCCTGCGACAAAGTCTCGTGCACAATGGCGATGGAAGCGACGCGCGACATTGCGTCGGTCAGCGCCACCCTTGCCTCCGGAGACTCGATTCGCCGCGCCTGCATCCGTAGCAGTGCAGCAACGGTCTGCAGGTTGTTCTTGACTCGATGGTGGATCTCGCGGATGGTGGCGTCCTTGGTCACCAGCTCGCGCTCCTTGCTCCTTAGGTCACTTACGTCGCGGCAGAGCACGATGCTGCCGACCCGTTCCCGGGCATCGAACAGGGGCAGCACCCGGATCATCAGGTGCGCCTCTCCCGAGACCAGCTCGGTGCGGCGTGCCGTACGACCCGACAACACCGACTGAACCGAGTCATCAACGGGGTCCGAACCGGTCGGCAACAAAGCTGCTGTCAAAGTCGCAAGGTGTTCACCAATGAGATCACCGCGTAACCCCAGCCGCCGATAGGCACTGATCGCATTCGGACTCGCGTAAGTGACATCCCCAGACGGGTCCAAACGCATGAAGCCGTCGCCGACGCGAGGGCTGAAGGCCAGGTGGGTGGCGTCGCTGGGAATTGGAAACGCGCCGATAGTGATCATCCTGGCCAGTTCGGCTCCAGCTTCCATGTAAGCCCGCTCCAGCGAGCTGGGAGCGCGGACACCCAATCGACTGGTGTGCTGCTCGACGACGGCGATGACCTGTTCGCCAACCTTGACCGGGATGGCATGTGTCTCCACGGGCAGCCCCGCTTGCAGCTTGCGTTCGCTGGTCTGCGCAATCTCGCCGGCAAGGAAGGCCTCGGTAACCAGGTGCTCGGGCGAGTAGGCGATGAGGTCACCGACGACGTCATCGAACAAAGACGTCGCACCAGTAAATGGGCGGATCTGGGCAGCCGCCCAAAAGACGTTCGGGTCGTGATCGCGCACCCACAGGACCAAGTCGGAGAAGCTGAGATCGGCAAGCAACTGCCATTCCGAGACCAGCAGCTTCAGCCAGTGGTGGTCGGTCTCGGAAAGGTCGGTGTGCTCAGAGATGATCTCCGACATCGACGGCATGTGGTAAATCTACGGCCGGCTCAAGCAGCTACCCGGCTGGAAACAAATCGCGGTTACGTGATGTAGTGGCGGTTTCGGAAAAGTGGTCAGAAGATGCTGCTTCTGAATCGATTTAGTGCTGTGTTGATGACCACTTTTCGTTCAGTAGGATTTCCGCCTGTTGCACCCAAGGAGGCTCAGATGGCCAAGAGTGCGCGTAAGCGTCGCGCCCGCCGGAAGAAGAATGCGAACCACGGCAAGCGTCCCAACGCCTGAGGATCGTTAACTCGAAGCGGGCAAAACCAGTTCTAGAGCGTCTTGCGGAACACCGTCAGCTGGGACACGATCTTTGCTCGCAGGTGGGTAGGCGCGGTCTCACCGCCACAGCGCCGGTGGACCAGCGACTTGACGGCCTCCTCGACATCAAACCTTTCTAAGCACGGCTCGCACATGGACAGGTGCCGTCGGATTGCGTCGCCGGTGGCATCGTCAACCTCATTGTCCAAGAACTCGTACACGCGCTTGAGTACGTGCTCACAATCGTCGAGCGATGCGTCCTCGGGTCGTTCGACGTTCATGTCCTGCTCGCCTCCGCTCGCTTGATGCCCCGCTCCCGGGCATATTCGGCCAACAGATTGCGTAGCTGTGTCCTGCCACGGTTGAGTCGCGACATCACTGTGCCGATCGGCGTGCCCATAATTTCAGCGATCTCCTTATAGGAGAAGCCTTCGACGTCGGCTAGATAGACCGCCAACCGGAAGTCTGGGGCGAGCTGCTGCAGCGCCTCTTTGACATCGGTGTCTGGCAAGTTCTCCAGTGCCACCATCTCCGCGGACTTTAGCCCGCTGGAGGTGTGCGACTCAGCTCTAGCAAGCTGCCAATCCTCTACGTTCTCCCCGTCGGAGAGCTGCGGCTCGCGCTGTCTCTTCCGGTAGGAGTTGATGTAGGTGTTGGTCAGGATCCGATACAGCCATGCCTTGAGATTTGTGCCCGGCGTGAACTGGTGAAAGGACGCGTACGCCTTGGCGTAGGTCTCCTGAACGACGTCTTCGGCGTCCGCCGGATTGCGAGTCATGCGCAGGGCCGCGGCATAGAGCTGATCGAGGTACTGCAACGCGTCTTGCTCGAACCGCTCATGGCGTTCGTCGGCTGTCTCGGCATGGCCAGTGTCGCTGCTCGACGCGCCACTGGCGGCGCTAGGGATGCTCATCGTGTACGAGAGTACTGGCGAAGTGCGTAGCAACGACTGAACGTCCAAGCCATCCACCAACAGGGGCATGTGATGTGCAACGCGGTCATGGGGTCGTTATTCCCACTGCCGCTTCAATGAATCGGCTGACCTCGGTGACAAGAGTCATACCGAGATCAGTGCGCGTTCGCACTGAAGATTTTCCAATCCGGTAAGAGTGATCGGCTCCGGGAAGCTCCACCACGGTGATATCTGGGGTCTTGCCGATGGCGGTGCGGATCTCCTCGGCAGTGCCGAAACTGTCCTTGCTGCCCTGCAGCACCAGCCTCGGCACAGTGGGTGCCTTTAGCTCTTCGAGCCTTGTCTTCTGTGGTCGCCCGGGTGGGTGAAGCGGGAAGGCCAGGCAAACAATCGCTGCCGGATTCATTTCTGAGGCAGTGCGGCACGCCACTCGAGCTCCGGCACTCCGACCGCCCACAACGAGTGGTTGCTGCGCCCACTCTTGTTCGGTCAGCCATTCCAGCGCGGCACACCAGGCCTCGTCCAGCCGCGGCGGTGGCGCGCCAACCTTACGCCCGGCGGTACGCCATGGCTGCTCAAACCGCACCATGCTGATACCCAATCCAGGCATGTCGTCGGCCAGCAGCTCAAGATCAGCTGACGCAATGCCACCACTTGCGCCATGGCCCAGGACCAGGATCGAGCGTGGTCGTTCGGCAAGATCAACAAAGAACTTGCCAGGTCCTTGCGGAGTGTCCACCGGCATAACAGTCGGCGCCATGATCAGATCAGGGTTTCCTGATCATGGTGCTCCTCGGGTTCGCTGGTGATCGGCTCGATGAGCGAAGGATTGTTGTTCTCAACGCTGTTGACATCGGTCGACACCGCGTACGCCTCCAAGGCAGACGCCTCCGTGACCTCAAGCAGCTCTAGTGCGCGCTCGGGATCGGTGATTTCCGGATCGAGCCAAGCATCAATCGCCTCACGAGTTATCACCATTGGCATTCGATCATGGATATGCCCTGCCGCGTCAGTTGCTTGGGTAGTGATCACCGAGCAGGTGCGCAACCAGGCCGAGTCATCTTCCGGAGGCTTGCGCGGGTCGCGCCAGATCTCGTAGATGCCTGCCATAGCGAGCCGGCCGCCGTCAGCTCGATGGATGAAGAAAGGCTGCTTGCGTGGCTTGCCTCTGCCCCGCCCTATGGAGCTACCAGCCGTCGGATCAGCTGCGTACCACTCATAAAAGCCGTCCGCTGGCAAGATGCAACGCCGAGCGCTGAAGGCTCGTTTGAACGCTGGCTTTTCAGCCACCGTTTCCAGTCGGGCATTGATCATCCGCGAAC
>DATFBI010000229.1:0-3431 GCA_035253925.1 Propionibacteriaceae bacterium | reverse complement strand
CAGGGGCACTGCGAGCCCGGATTTGAGGTGGTTGCCGACGTCCTTGCCAACAACTTGGGTAGCGGCCGGGAGATTGGCGCCTCTATCGGGGTCTACCAGGCTGGTCGGCCGGTAGTCAGAATCTGGGGTGGGATGGCTGATCGTGGTCCAGGCATTCCGTGGGCCGAGCAGACGCTGACCCCCATTGCATCGGTCACCAAAGCGCTAGCCACGGTCGCGCTGCTCTCCTTGGTCGACCGAGGGTTGATCGATCTCGACAAGCCGGTGGCAACCTACTGGCCAGCGTTCGGCCAGAACGGGAAGGGCGACATACCTGTGCATCTGGTGCTGTCGCAGCGGTCAGGCGTCGCCGCCCTCGACGCCTCGGTCAGCAATGATCAGGCCGCTGCCCTTGATCCAGTGTTGCGACAGATCGAACAGCAGCGGCCGTGGTGGCGGCCCGGAGCCAAGCACGGGTATCACGCCATCACTTATGGCTTCATTATTAGTGGACTCGTCAGGGCCGTCACCGGCCGCACTGTAGGACGGTACTTCGCCGAAGAAGTCGCGGCACCTCTTGGCCTGGATCTCTGCATTGGCCTGCCGACCGCCCGCCACCGTCTGGTGGCGCCTATGGTCGGACCCTCCCAAGTCCAGGCGATTCGAGCCATGCTCAGCCCTGTCTGGCTGCCTTACCTCCTCGGCTTGCTGAACCGGCGGTCCGCCGCATATAGAGCCACCTTCGGCGGTTCAGCGGCCGGCTTCAACGACACTGGGGAACTCGTCCGGTACGAGGTCGAGGACCCCTCGGCCGGTGCGGTAGGCAACGGGCCGTCGCTAGCGCGGATGTTTGCCGCCTTGATCGGTTCCGTTGACGGCCACAGGCTAATCAACACCAGCCTGATGAACGCGGCCCGTCAGACCCAGGCCAGCGGCCGCGATGTCGTGCTGCGGATGCGGACGGACTGGGGCCTGGGATTCCTGCTGCCTGGTGGGCCGATGTGGCCTGAGGTCGGGGTGCCAGGGTTGTTCGGCTTTCCCGGAGCCAGCGGTTCGCTGGCGTTCGCCGACCCGGAGCATCAACTGGCATTCGGCTATACCCCGAACTGCTGGGCTGAGCTCTCAGGCATCGCTACCACTTCGCGATTCAGGTTCCAGGCCTATACGGCTGCGGTGTACGAAGCGGCAGGAATCCGCCGATGGCCGCGTAGCAGACTGCTTCGTCGCCACTAACAGGTATCGCAGGTGCTGAGGTCACCAGCTCGTGAGGCAGCTGCGGGAACCTACGTTCACGTAGGTTCCTCACGGTCAACGTAGGTTGCAACCTGTGCAGACCCTCAGAAACCTACGTGAACGTAGGTTCCTAACCGGGAAGTCAGCAGGTATCGCAGGTGCCGAAGATCTCCAGGTCGTGGCTGATCTCTCGGAAGCCGTTTTGCTCGGCAACGGCATTTGCCCAACGCTCTACTGCCGGTCCAGAGACCTCGACGGTACGCCCACAGACACGGCAAACCAGATGATGATGATGATGACCAGTTGAACAACGGCGATATGCGGTCTCACCGTCATTGGTGCGGATCGCATCAAGATCACCTGCATCGGTCATCAGTTGCAGAGTCCGATAGACGGTCGTGAGACCGATGCGTTCGCCGTGCTGGCGAAGGTCATCGTGAATCTGTTGCGCTGTTCGGAAGTCATGCCGGCCGGACAGGATCTCCTCGACAGCGGCACGCTGTCGGGTCCGGCGCTGAGCACCTGACGGTTTGGCCGTCTCGGCTTTCGTAACGGGCCTGATCGTCATCTCCTGCTCCTAGGCGTCGTCGGCCGGGCCGGCTCAGTGCTCATCGTAATGATCAGCATGGGCGGCGTGCCGATGTCCTTCATGGATGAAGTCAGTGTGATCACGGTGCTGCACCGCCGGATGTCCGCAACCGGGCTCATGGCGGTGGGGGTGGTCCTCGGTAATCGTGTGCGGGGCGACTAGTTCGTCATCATCAACAAGTTCAGGGAGTACGGCCGTGGCGCGGCGCCGTCGCAAGAAATAAGAGATAGGCCAACTCAACATAAAGACCGCGATGGCGAGGAGGACGATGAATGCGCCAGGTGCGGCATTCACATAGAAAGAAGCTGCCGCGCCGCCAACCGCAGTCGCAACGCCAATGCCGACGGCGCAGAGCAGGGTGGCGGTAAAACCGCGTACCAGATTGCGGGCGGCCGCGACTGGAACGACCATCAATGCGCTCACCAGCAACAAGCCGACAGTCCGCATTGCCAATGCGACTGTGACCGCGGCGAGGCTGACGACCGCGATGTGGTAGAGCCGCACGTGCAAACCTTGGGTCCGAGCAAACTCCTCATCGGTCGAAACCGCGTACAGCTGCGGCGAGAGTCCGAGCGTGATCACCAAGATCACGACGGCAAGTATGGTGATCAGCCTCAGATCGCTTGGGGTCACAGTGGTGAGCGAGCCGAAGAGGTACTGCGTCAGGCCTGCGGCGCCGACGCCGGAGATGCCGGACAGGAAGACGCCGGCAGCCAAGCCGCCGTAGAACAAGACGGCCAGCCCGACATCACCGCTAGCTTTGCCGCGCTGCCGAAGAATCTCGACGACAACGGCACCAGCCACACAAGCGGCGACGGCGATGGGAATGGGCGCCGCGCCGGTGAGCAATGCCAGGCCGACACCCGCGAGTGCGACGTGCCCTAAACCGTCACCCAGCAAACTCAGGCGGCGTTGCACGATGTAGACACCGATAGCGGGCGCGATGAGACCAGTGAGCAGTGCGGCAATAAGCGCCCGTTGCATAAAGGGGTAGGACAAGATCTCGATCATGGCTCTATAGCACCGCCCAACAAAGTCTCCGTGCTGTGATCACGATCATCATGCAGTTGCGGCGCATGATCGTGATGTTGGTGGATGCCGAATCCGCTGCGGTGCTGACCAAGATCACCCAGTGGTCCGTCATGGAGGACCCGGCCGTCGCTCAACACGACTGCGCGGTCAATGAGCCGGCGTAGCGGTCCGACTTCATGCAGCACAACTAGCAGGCTGGTGCCCTGCGCCCGCAATCCGGCCAAGACGTCTGCAAACACCTGCTGCTGCTCCAGGTCGATTCCCGACGTGGGCTCGTCGAGCACGAGGAGATCTGGCTCACCGGCAAGTGCCCGGGCAACCAACAGTCGTTGCTGCTGCCCACCCGACAGTGCGGTGATATCGGCATTGATCTGGTCAGTGAGCCCAACCAGAGCGATGGCGTTGGCAATGGCGTCCCGATCGCTTTGGCTCAGTGGACGGAAGGGTCGTCTGCGGGCCAGCCGTCCTGCCGCGATGACCTCTTTCACTTTCGATCCACCCAGCAGGGCCGGCGAGCGTTGCGGCACATAGCCGATCCGCGACCAGTCCCGAAAGTCCCGCAACGCTGAGCCGAACAGCTGTACCTCGCCGCGGCGGT
>DATFBI010000228.1:0-7415 GCA_035253925.1 Propionibacteriaceae bacterium | reverse complement strand
AGATCAAGGGCCGGGCTTGGCCCGGTCACGCGGCGCGTGTCCTCCCTACGGTCCGGGCCGCGCCGCCGTCTGGGTTTAGCGCGCCACGCGGTAGCGGAGGTAGACGAATCTTGAACTGAAGGTGCGGGTCTCGACGAGTTCGAGATCCACCCGGCGCTCGCGCCGGGGAAAGAACGGAATGCCACCGCCAACCAGCACCGGATAGACCACGGCCCGGTACTCATCGATCAGACCCAACGCGCCTGCCTCAGCGGCGAGCGTCGCGCCGCCGATCGCGATCTCTGTCTCCCCCGGCTCGGCTCGCAACCGCTCGATCTCCTCCGCCAGCCCGCCGGAGGCCAGTCGGGCATTGCCCTCCACGGCCGACAGCGTGGTGGAGAACACCACCTTCGGGAGCGGCTTCCAAAGCCCGGCCCACTCAAGCCCCGCGTCGTCGAGCGCTGGATCCTGGTCGGCGGTCTCCCAATACAGCATCGTCTCGTAGAGCCGTCGGCCCAACAGGTGAACGCCAACCTCTCGAATCTCGTCGATCCAGAAGCGAAAGACCTCCTCATCCGGCGCCGTCCAGTCGAAGCCGCCGTCCGGCCCGACGATGTAGCCGTCAAGTGAAACGCCCATCGAATAAGTCACGCTGCGCAACAGAAGTCCTCCTCGGTAACGGGTTTGACAATACGACCGCCCGACACCGCAGAACTCATCAGGGCTCGCCAAATCCGCTCAGATTTCCGCGGTGCTGGGTGACGAAGTGAGTGACTACGGGCCTACTAGGGCGCACTCGTGGAACTATGACCGAGGTCGTGTTGAGCGGTGCTCGGTCCGATCACAGCTCATCCGATCCCTGACCGACCTGCCAGTCATCCGCATCAGGGCGTCGAGATTCTTCTGATCAGTGTCGGGCAACGTGTGCAAGTACTTCTCGTGGTCTGGATCTGTGCATGTCCCATCCGATCCATCACGCCCTTGAGATCGCTGAACTGAGCTGCGCGGGGCCAGCCTGTCGCGCCGGGAAGGGCCGGCCGACCGGCGGGTGCTATCAGGGCCCTCGTACACGCCGGTGAATGAGGACGTGCCCTTGTTCTCCCGCCGGAACGGGTATGCCATGATCAACTCCTGTTAGCGATTCCAGGTTCACTTGACCGTCGGGTTCCAGGCGGCTCGGTAACGTCCTTGTGCCATGGGAACAGCTGAGGTAAGCGGACCAGCCGATGGCCGCGAAGGAGTAGAACCCAGCAGGGATCAGGTAACACAGGCGACCTCGGTCGCTGTAGTGGCGGCGAGCCTGCTTGTGTGGTGGCCGGCATTCACTTTGGGTGCCTACGGTGTCATCTTCTTCCAGCAGCTCCTGTCACTGTGGGCCGCGTCCACCGCAATTTTTCTGACCAACGAGCAGATGCGGGTCGGGGAAACTGCGCCGCGCTACCCGCTTCCGTGAGCCGAGGACGAGCGGTCGTCATTCTTGGAGTCACCGGAGACCTACCCCGAAATGCTGCAAGCGGCCGGGTTCGTCATTGAACGCACCGAGGACCGTACGGCGGCAATGTTGACACCCGCCGGAGCGCCAGCGGCCCAACCCAGCCACCATATTTGGCCAGCGCTTTGTGCAGCGAATCGAAAACAATGTAGCCGCCATGCGCGCCCGGGTGTTGGCGCCGGGTCATCTTGGCCCTAGCCGACTAGCCCAACACTGGCGCACCGTTATTCACCGCCCCAGCCGCAGGAAGCCGAATTGATGGCCGTTGCGGGTCAGGCCGAGGCGCCGAATAGCTCGAGGTCTTGTGGGGTGCGCCACGTCTTCCGCCAAGACGTGGTCTCGACAGTCAGCCGCGCGCCGCAGTGGCTGCAGAGGTCGGCGGTGGTGGATTGATGGCCGCAGCTGCGATGGATGATGTCCATCCGGACACGCGGGTCGGCGTGTGGTCGATGCCGCTCGCCCCACTGCGCCAACGCGGTGATGACCGGGAAGGTGTCGGCGCCGGCGTCAGTCAGCACGTACTCATTGCGAGTGCGCCGCTGGTCCTGGTAGGGCACGCGGCGCAGCAGACCAGCGTCGACCAGCATGGCCAGGCGCTTGCTCAGCACGTTGTCCGCCACTCCCAGCTGGTCACGTAGCTGGTCAAACCGCCGAACGCCGGAGAAGGCCTGCCGCAACACCAGCACCACCCAGGGATCGCCCAGCACCTCCAACGACCGGGCAATCGGACATTTCTCGCCCGTCCAGTCCGACCGCAGTGGCATGATCCCCTCCAAAACTCCTGGCTTGCTTCAAGCTAGCCTAATCGTGATGGCTGCCCAGAGGTCCTGATCGGTGCGTTGGTGTCCACGGCGTATTGGGCTGGCGGTTTTGCGGTCACGGTGTGAGATCAGAGACGGTCTCGGCCTCGGCGTCCTTGTCGCGTGCGACCGTGATGGGCATTGGCCTGGCATCGCGGTAGCGGCGCAGGCTCATCGAAAGCATCGCGGCGATCGCGCACAGCGCGGCGCCGCCGAACCAGGCGTAGGTGTAGGTCCCGAACGAGTCGCGGATGGCCCCTGCCGCAAGGGCAGCCGCCGCGGCGCCGAGCTGGTGCGAGGCGAACACCCAACCGAAGACAACCGTTCCGCGGGCGCCGAAAATCTGTCGGCACAACACCACTGTGGGCGGAACCGTCGCCACCCAGTCCAGGCCGTACACCACGACGAACACCAGCATGCTGGGATGCACGGTGTCGCTGAGCAGCCACGGCAATAGCACCAGGCCGACGCCGCGGAAGGTGTAGTAGACCACCAGCAGCCAGCGGGGGTCGATTCGGTCGGTCAGCCAGCCCGAGGCTACGGTGCCGACGATGTCGAACAGCCCGACAATCGTCAGCAGGCCAGCAGCCGTGGTGGTCGCCATACCGTGGTCGTGGGCGGAGGGGATGAAGTGGATCCCGATCAACCCGTTGGTCGTCGCCCCGCAGATCGCAAAAGCCGCGGCCAGGGCCCAAAACGCTCGAGTACGGGCAGCCTCACGCAATGCACCAAGCGCCAAGCCGGCTGCGCTCTCGCGTGTCATCGGGGGTAGAACGACAGCATCACCGCCGTACGGCGCCAACCCAAGATCGGACGGCCGGTCACGAAGTAGGACTGCGACCAGCGGCAGCGCCGCGATGGCAGCCGCCGTTACGAGTAACGACGCGACCTGCCAGCTTGTCGCCTCCGCCAAGAATGCCAGCACCGGCAGGAACACCAACTGCCCCGCTGCGCCGCCAGCTGTGAGAATGCCCATCACCAGACCACGACGCTTCACAAACCAGGCGTTCGCGACTGTGGCCGCGAAAACCAACGCCATCGAACCGGTCCCGAGGCCGATCAACACGCCCCAGGTCAGGACCAGCTGCCACGCCGCCTGCGCGAACACCGACAACCCAGCACCGGCGGCAATCAATAGCAGACCTGCGCTTGTGACCCGGCGCAGACCAAACCGTTCCATCAAGGCTGCAGCGAATGGCGCCGTCAGACCGTAGAGCACCAGGTTCACGCCGACCGCGGCCGACATCGTCACGATCGACCACCCCAGCTCCCCATGCAAGGGCACGATCAACACCCCCGGCGCAGCGCGGAACGCGGCCGCTGCAACCAACGTCGCAAACGACACACCAGCCACCACCCAGGCGTAGTGCAACCGCGCCATGCCGACCTCCTCAGAGAATGTGAGACGCTCACCTTAACTTGCTTCAAGCAAGTGAGATCAGTCGTCTCATGACGCGTTGAACGGTCGGCTCGTGGGACGGCGCGAGCGGGTGGTGCCATAGCAGCAACTGGAAGGTCGACCTGACCTGACCTCGACTACTGCGCCGATGATACGAGGCGGATAATAAACCGGTATTAGATGACACCGCTTGGTCACGCATGCCGAGCTAGACCCGACCGCCCGATGGGGATGCCTCTTCATGACCGACCTGCTCGTCTCCAGCGATCCTCTGGTTACCGATCGTGGCGAGCGGGCGGAGGGACAGCCAAATAAACCGCGCCGATCCCGGTTGGCCCGACTCCTCGTCGTCTGGCCGTATCTCGTTCCTCTGCTGGTGCTCTCAGTGGTGTACGGGCGTACCGTGCAGCCCAGCACCGGCAACTACGTCTCGGTTGACACGACGAAGTTTGACTACTTGGGCCTCGTGCTCGGAACCGCCCATCCACCGGGTTATCCCCTGTACACGATGCTTAATGCTGCTTTCGTTCGCATCGTGCCGTGGGGGTCGGTGGCGTTGCGGGCGAACCTGCTGTCGGCGGTCTTCGCGATCTTGGCCTGCCTCGTCGCGGTGCTGATCTTCATCAAGCTTGGCGTCCGTCCGGTCGTCGCGGCTGGTGGAGCAACCGCGCTGGGCCTGATTCCGCAGCTGTGGCATTTCGCCCTCGTCGCCGAGGTTTACACCTTCAGCATCCTGTTCCTGGCGCTCGTGCTGGCCTGCCTAGTCGTATACGACCGTACGAGGCGACCGATGTGGCTACGTGGGGGGCTGCTTATCTTCGCCCTCTCGGTTGCGCATGCCATGTCGCAGGTCTTCTTGATTCCAGGGCTGCTGCTCTATCTCGCGGTCCGTCGTCCGGCCTGGCTGTTTCGCCCCCGGGAGCTGGCCCGCCTCCTTCCCATCGGCGCGACCTTGGCTTTGCTGCCTTACGGCTATCTCTTCTGGCGTACCGCCGCCGGCGCACCACTGCTTGACACTCGAGTTACTAACCTCGCCTCCTTCTGGGAGGTGATCAGCGGCGCCCGGTATTCAGGCTGGATGTTCGGGGTGCCGCTCCACATGATCATCTCCGAGCGTTTGCCGGAGCTGTCGAGCGACGGAGTGAGGCAATTGGGCGTTGCCCTCGTGGTATGTGCCATCGGCCTGCTTCTTCTGATCAGGCAGCGTCCGCTTATCGCGGCAGTCACCGGGCTTTGGTTCATATGTACCGCCGTCTTCGTGCTGGGTTACGCCATTGGGGATTGGAAGACGCTGCTGCTGCCCCTGTGGTTCCTGCTCGGCATATGGGGCGTCGTCGGGATCGACCGCTGCGTAGCTGGCCTGCCGAGCCGGGCGCGCTGGGCAGCCGTGTTGATGTCGATCACCCTGCCGGTCGTCGCACTAACGAGTGGCTATGCGGAGGCCGATCGCAGTTCCATAGATCCGCAGCAAAACGTCGACGCCGCACTCAGGGTGGTACCTAACAACGCGATCATCTTCACCGCCAACAACGGAACCCGCCACCAGTTCTGGTATCGCCTGCTGCCTGGCGACCTGGGAACCCGCCGCAACGTGTGGTCAGCCATGGGCGTTAACCCGCGCAATCGGAGCGACCGTGCCGGTCAGATCCTCCAGTATTGCGCCACTTCGTCTGGATTATGGTCTTGGTCTACTCAGGAGACGGCGGCCGGCCCTGGTGTTCCCCCCAACCTCCAGACCTACGTCTTCGGCTCGACGTATGCGAAGCAGCTGCGGAAGTCGGGCCTGGCGGTCAGGCGCTACAGCGGTCAGCTCTATCGGCTCCACTGCCCGTCCTAGCCGCGCCGCGCCCGCTCAGGCGCTGACCACCGCACGTGGCGCGCTAATGAGTCCACGGCCATTTCCGGCGGCTGAAGCTGGACCAATCCGCGGCGGCAGCAATGAGCAGGCTACTACCGCTGATCATGAGGAACTGCCCTGCCCTCAGCCTTCCAGCATGTCTATCTCGCTTGCCAAGTTGCGTCCTACGCTGAGGATCTGCGCCGACCTGCACCTTAGGCGACCTGGCGGCGCTCCTTGATCGCAGCTCGGAGCGTTGAGCGCACGATGGATTCGCCGTGCTGCTTAAGTAGCTGGTCAGCCCTCTTCTCACCGACTGTCAGCGGGACTGCATACTGGTCAAGCACCTTGATGGCATCGACGATCTTGACCCGAATGGGGTCATCCTCAGTTCTCTGGGCAAGGCTTCCTTCATCGCCTCCGTGGCCGCCGATGATCGAGAAAGATTCCGGGATGCGTACGTCGGCGGGCTCAAGCACCGCAGGATCTTGGTGCACTGTGTCCGGGACGATGACCGGCTCAATATCAATACCGACAGGTTGGCCTCCACTGCCTCGAAGCCTCGGGCGCCTCCAGGGGCTCATTGACCGACGTCGCTGAGTAGAGAACCCGTTCCCCGACTGCTGGGAGCTCAATCCTCTGGTGTCGCCGACGATCTCTTGGTGCTCCGACTCTCTGATGCGCTCAAAGTGTGGTTTGCTGAGCGGATCAGTCAGAGCGCGACCGATCTTGGTACTACCAAGGCTGCCGCGACGATCTTGTATTCCTAACCGTTCTCGGGCGACCGCGTTGCCGTGCTCCTCGCAGATGGCGCCCCTCAGGACTTGACCTCGATACAACACCGCAAAGTGATGGGTAGCAGGAAGACCACAACAACTGCAAAGTTGCGCCACATTCCCTCCCGGTGGGGTTCAGAGCGTTTGCTAGAAACGAGATACGACGTCAGCATTGGCAGCCTCACTGGGCCCCTGACTGTCGTCGACCAACGAGATCTCGCCAAAGTCGAAGCGCAGGGGCTGATTCGAGCTTGTCTGCTGTCGTTGCTCGTGTAGATCGACGGTAAGGGATCAGTCCGCGAGAGCGTCGTTTATAAGCAGATTCGGCGTGTCGCCAAACTCCGCCGAGCGATTCTCAGTTCAGGAAAGTTCCCTCTCCCGTGCTGTCCGTTCGAAGGTCGGGTGTCTCGACCTAGATCCGGAGGGTAGGAAAGGAGCATAGGTAGCCAGCTATGAAGCAGCTGAGTAGCCAGCGCCCAATCAACGGGCCTGACGAGAGTCTGATTTCATGACCGTCGCATCCCAACCTCGGAACCGCTATCTCGAGCGCCCGGCGCCCAGCAGCCTTGCTGATGTCATCAACACGATCTTGGACAAGGGCCTGGTGATCGATATTTACGTTCGCGTGTCGCTTGTTGGCATAGAACTGCTCACGATTGATGCACGCATTGTCATTGCCAGTGTCGACACATACCTCCGTTTCGCCGAGGCCGTGAACCGGCTTGATCTAAGCGACACACAAGCGGAATTCAAGGAGCTGATCACATAGGGTCCAATCCGTGCTCTTTGCACGGGCGAGTCTCGGTTCGCTGGCAAGTGTCCGCGCCGTCTCGATTAGTACTATGCGCAGACGATGAGTCTGGATGGTTCTCGAGTCATGACCACTGTTGGGGTTATAGGCGCAGGCCGCGTCGGGGCCTCGTGTGCGCGGGCAATTGTCCGTGACGGACTCATCAATCGACTGACGATCTACGACCGAACCGAAAGCCATGCTCAAGGAGAGGCTCTGGACCTCAGTCATGCCTTACCGATGCTTGAGCCGTGCGAGATTCGTGGACGACCCTTAACTGCCGTGGAGTCCGAGGACGTGCTCGTTATGGCGTTCGGTAGTCACACTGCTCCCGGTCAGACC
>DATFBI010000227.1:0-13709 GCA_035253925.1 Propionibacteriaceae bacterium | reverse complement strand
GGATGGCCCGGTGGCCGGAGGAACGCGGCTCTGATCAGGCGGGACAATCCGCCATCGTAATGTCGGGCTGGCGAGATTTGAACTCGCGACCCCTTGACCCCCAGTCAAGTGCGCTACCAAGCTGCGCCACAGCCCGCTGGCGGTGCTCCCAGGAGCACCAGCCACGAGCGGGAACTCTACTACGAGGACGTGTCTGAGCAGTAACGGTCACCGCTGCGGCACAATCGGCGGGTGAGTCGCTGGGTTTGTCCAAACTGCGAGCGGGAGTTTGCATCCGCGAACCAGGCGCATGTCTGCCTCCCGGGCATCACTGTCGACGAACTGTTGGCGCGACACCCGCGCTGGGTGCGGGAAATCTACGACGCGGTCATCGAGCATCTGAGTACCCTCGGTCCAGTCCACGAGGACGCCGTCAACGTTGGCATCTTTTTGAAAAGCGATCGCAAGATCGCCTCGTTCCGGCCGCGAGTGCGGTCGGTGCTGCTGAGCTTCTTTCTGCCATACGAACTGACCGACCCTCGGATCGCCCGTGTGCTGCCAGTTGCCAGGGGGCGGATCGCACACATGATCAACTTAACCAGCGCCGATCAAGTCGATGATCAACTTCGAGAGTGGCTCGGCGAAGCTTACGACTTCAACACTGACTGAGTGGTGCCCTTCGACAGGCTCAGGGCACATCTCACAGGCTCGAACAGGCTCAGAACGCACCAACAAACGGCTCGTAGCAGTCGTAAGCCTCCTGCCGGATGATCTTGTCGTCACGGAAAGTGAAGATCAAGACGCTGTAGGTATGCAGTCGCTGACCCTGGTGCAAAGTTCCGGCGTCCTTCGCCAGCTCGGCGTACCACTCGGCTTGGCAGACCACCGTGTCTTCGCTTTCTATCCAGCGGCTGACGTCGTAGCGCTGGAAGGCCAACATTCCGGCACCCAATTCACTCGCGGTGATCATTCCGTCGAGCTCGCGGCGCCCAACGCGAGGGTCCACGAGACTCGGATACTCAATCTGCTCGGCGTCGTCATGAAAGAAGCGGCGCAGTTCATCACCATGAACCCCTGACTCCAGCGCCTGCATCAGCTCGATGACCAGAGCCTGCTGATCACTCACCTGCACCCGGTCGCTCGTCACTTTCGTTTTCCCTTCTGCCGTACTCGTACCTCGGCATGCACCGGCGTACCCCGGAAGCCGAACTCTTCGCGTAGCCGGCGCTGCAAGAAGCGCACGTAGCCGGGATCCAGTTGGCCAGTAGTAAACAGCACGAACGTCGGGGGCTCGGCTTGAGCCTGAGTCCCGAACAGGATCCGCGGCTGCTTGCCGCCACGCACCGGATGCGGGTGTGCGGCAACGATCCTGCCCAAGAAGGCGTTCAGTCTGCCGGTCGAGATGCGGGTCTCCCAACCGGCCAGTGCTTCCTTGATCGCCGCCCCGAGCCGATCGACATGACGGCCCGTCAACGCGGAGATGTTGATCTTGGCTGCCCAATCGAAGTGCACCAGGTCACGCTCGATCTCGCGGCGCAGATAGCGACGTCTTTCATCATCGGTCAGATCCCACTTATTGAACGCGATCACCAGCGCCCGACCGGCCTCCTCCACCGAGCTGAGAATACGAAGATCTTGTTCGGTGACCGGCTCGCTGGCGTCGACAAGGACAATGCATACCTCAGCCCGCTCGATGGCGCCGTGGGTACGCAAGCTCGCGTAGTACTCATGCCCGGCAGCCTCTTTGACCCGCCGCCGGATTCCCGCCGTATCGATGAACCGGTAGAGGTCGCCATCGACCTCAATGAGTTCATCGACCGGATCAACCGTCGTGCCAGCAACCTCGTCAACGACAACGCGCTGCTGTCCGGCCAACTTGTTGAGCAGGCTTGACTTGCCGACATTCGGCTTGCCCACGATCGCCACCCGACGCGGCCCACGCGCGCCGTCCGGCAGCACTCTTGGGGCCTCGGGAATGGCGGCCAGAATCGCATCCAGCAGGTCACCGCTCCCGCGGCCGTGCAAAGCCGACACCGGGTACGGCTCGCCAAGGCCCAGCTGCCACAGCGCTGCCGCCTCCGCCTCGGTCCGCTGATCATCGACCTTGTTGGCCGCCAGAATCACCGGTTTCCCGCTCTGCCGCAGCACTTTCACGACAGCCTCATCGATGTCTTGCGGTCCGACCGTGGCGTCAACCACGAACACCACGGCATCCGCCGCACTGACCGCCAGCTCAGCCTGCTCCGTCACTCTGGCAGCCATCCCTTTGGCATCTGGGGCCCAGCCGCCGGTGTCTACCAGTACGAACTGCCGCCCGTTCCAGGTCGCGTCATAGGAAACCCGGTCTCGGGTCACACCTGGCACGTCTTGGACCACGGCTGCCCGCCGCCCGATCATGCGATTGACCAATGTCGACTTCCCGACATTGGGTCTTCCCACCACCGCGACCACCGGCAGCACCTGCGACTCCTCGGCAACCGCGATGTCAGTCATGGTCGCTTCGCTCCGAGTTCTTGATCTGCCGGCTGTTACGGATTGGACGGGTCCAGACGGCGAATTCTCGCCTTCGGTGGCCCCGGCAAGGGTAGCCCGGTGAGCGCCTGCGCTGCGACCACATGATCGGCGAGCCGTTCCCGGACCAGCTCCGTCCACTCGGCGACTGTGGCCTTGCGACGCGGCCAAGAAGATCGGGGTACGGTGAATGGCTCGCCGTAAACCAGATGGATTGGTCTCCGCCACCGCGGTACCTGGTTCTTATGTTGCCCCGGTTCTCGAGTGCCGAGAATTGCCACCGGGACGATGGGCGCGCCCGAGACCATCGCGAGATATGCCGCGCCTCCCTTTGCCCACCCGACTTCGCCGCCACTGCGTACGCCTTCCGGGAACACCGCCAGCACCTTGCCAGCACGCAATACCTGGACTGCTCTGCGGATGGCTTGCGGATCGATCTCGCGACGGTTCAGGGAGATCTGGCCCACGTGAATCAGCAACTGGCCGACCGCGCCTGTGAAGGCCTCGCGCTTCACCATGGCAAACGTGAGCCGCCTAGTGAACGCTACAAGGGCCGGCCCGTCCAACAAACCGATGTGGTTAGCCGCCAAGATCACCGGTCCGGATCTGGGAACGTGTTGGCCGCCGTGCACCTTTACCCGCCAGCCCAGGCGCAGCCAGGACCGCACCAATGGCCTGGTAAGCCGCAAGACCCATTCCTTCGGGGCCGGCAGTTGATCGGTATGCGGAAGATCGGGGCTAACCCCTTCGATCACGCCTGTCTCCCAGGGCCCAGACCGGAACGAATGCGCAGATCGTCTCGATCACCTCCTCCAGGCTGAGGGAAGTGGAGTCGACCACGTGGACGCCGGGAGCTGCCGACTCGAACTCGGCAACCAAGGAGTCGTCGCGATCCCGGCGGATTACCTGATCATGGACGGCATCCACATCCAGCCGGTGCTCCTCAAGCTCGGCATGCCGCCGCGCCACTCGTGCAGCGGGGTCGGCAACCAGTAGGACGCGTACCTCGGCGTCGGGCGCCACCACCGTGGTGATGTCTCGGCCCTCAGCGACGATGCCGTCGGCCGCATCTGCGATTAGCTTCTTCTGCCGGGCCACCAGGTAGGCACGTACGTCAAGGTTGGTGGCGATCGCGCTGACAGCTTTTGAGACCTCTGGTGCTCGGATGGCATCGGTGACATCGACGCCATTGATAGCGATGGCAGGACGGCGAGGGTCCATGTCGACATCTATCGCTGCCTGGGTCAACAGGCTTGCTACTGCGGCCCGATCCTCCAGGTCGACGCCTTCCTCCAGGGCCAGCCAGGTGACCGCCCGATACATCGCCCCGGTGTCCAGAAAAGCTAGCCCGAGCCGGTTAGCCACGCCCCTCCCGGTGCTCGACTTGCCGGAGCCGCTTGGGCCGTCGATGGCGATGATCAGTGGCCGATGTGCGCCGACAGTCGAGCTTGGCTCACTTGGTGTGTTGAACTGCGTGGTCATCGCTGCCTCAGACACGCGCCTCAGCGTACCGGCCGCTGATCACGAAACTGTCCAGCCACGGGACAACATGGTCTCTACCAGCGCATCCGCGTGCTCGGGCGTCACCGACAACGCGAGATAGCCGATCTCTCGGACGGGATCATGCTCGATGGAGATGTCTTCGACGTTCACTCCCGCCGCGCTGACGTCTGCGAATAGCCGGGCCAGCGCTCCTGGAGAGTCAGGAATAGTGACGACGACCTCGCTGTAGCTGACTGGTGCCGCCCCATGCTTACCGCCGATCTTGCGAGTCCCGGCCACGCCGCGCTCCAGCTGGCCTCGCAGCTCGTCGCTGGCTGGAGCCGCCTCAACAGCCTTGATCAACAAGCTCAGCTGATCTTGGACCTCACGCAATTCCTCCAGTACGGCACTGGCGTTAGCGCCGAGAATCTGTTGCCAGAGGTCTGGATCGCTGCCCGCGATACGTGTCACGTCGCGTAGCCCCTGTCCAGCGAGCATCAGGTCTCGTTCCGGCACCCGGGTGAGGTGGCCGGCGACCAGTACCGACATCAGGTGCGGCAGATGGGAGACTCTGGCCACCGCAGCGTCATGATCATCAACATCCATGATCACCTCACGGGCCCGGCAGGCTCGTACCACGGCCCGCACACGTTCCACGGATTCGGCTGTGGACCGTCGGTGTGGCGCCACGACCCAGGTTCGGTCAACGAACAGCCCCGGATGGGCAGTCATGGGTCCGGACTGGTGCGAGCCAGCCATCGGATGCGAGCCGACATAGCGCCCAAGATCAACGTCGCGCTGCCACAAAGCGTCCAGAACGCCCGCCTTCACTGAGCCGACATCGGTAACTGTGGCGTGCGGATAGATCTGCAGACTGTGCACCACCAGGTCGGCGATAGCCCCTGGTGGCACGGCGACTACGACAAGATCAACATCGACAGAGATTGGAGGCTCGATCGTGCCGGCCCCTAGACCTGCGGCGACCCGCGCATGGCTGATCTTGTGATCTCGCAGGTGAACCTGACATCCGGCGGCGGAAAGCGCGCACCCGATCGAGGCGCCGATCAGTCCCGTCCCGATGATCACTACACGACTAATCAGACGCTGCCCGGTGCCAGCCGGAGGTTCGGTCGCTCTCACTTGCTGTTGCCGGGTTCGGGTCCATCGGCCAGCAGTGCGGCCAGTCGATCACCCTTGATCCGCCGGAACTTACGCGGCATTGCTCTGGTCCGGTCTAGAACCGCAACCTCCAACGCTTCTACCCCCAGCGACCGAGGTGCGGCGTTCGGACCGCCGTCGGAACCCAGCGCGCGTACCGCCAGCTGCGCGGCGTCGGCAAGGGGAAGGCCAGGATTGAATCCACTACTCACTACTTCGGTAATGGCATCGGCAGACCCACCCATGACTGCGAAGTTGGCTTCGTCGGCAACCGAGCCGTCGTAGGTCAGCCGGTAAATCTGATCCTGCGCTGGTGTGACGCCCAGCTCGGCCACCACAATCTCCACTTCGTACGGCTTATCCCCACCCGAGGAGAAAATCGTTCCCAAGACCTGGGCATACATGTTGGCCAGCCCGCGCCCTGTCACATCGGTCCGGTCGTAGGTGTAGCCGCGTACGTCGGCGTAGCGGATGCCGGCTTGACGCAGGTTCTCGAACTCGTTGTATCGACCAACGGCAGCAAAGGCGACGCGATCGTAGATCTCGCTGACTTTGTGCAGCGCCTGGGACCGGTTCTCAGCCACGAACAAGATCCCGTCCGCATAGTGCAAGACCACTACCGAACGCCCCCTGGCAATGCCCTTGCGCGCGTAGTCAGCCCGATCCTTCATCTGTTGCTCGGGCGCGACGTAGAACGGCATGCTCATTGCAGCGTCCCCTCCAGAGGACGGCGGGTGTTAGGCAAGTGGCGCTCCCGGTCCGTCGGGCCGCTCCGCGCGGCTTGCTATCACTTGGTCTATCAGTTCGGTGATCTGGTCATCGCTCAAGCGCTGCACGCCGTCCTCGGTTGCGGCCAGGACTACCGGGAAAATCTTTCGAGCCATGTCGGGTCCACCAGTCGCCGAGTCGTCATCGGCAGCGTCATACAGCGCCTGGATCACCGCCATTGCCGCGTCGTTGGCGTCAAAATCCGGCCGGTACAGCTTCTTGAGTGACCCGCGCGCGAAAACCGAGCCGGAACCAACCGAGAAGTAAGCATGTTCCTCGTAGCGGCCACCAGTCGCGTCATAGGAGAAGATCCGGCCCTCTCCCGTGGCCTCATCCCAGCCAGCAAATAGCGGCACCACAACTAGGCCCTGCATAGCAAGTCCGAGGTTGAGCCGGATCATATTCGCCAGCCGATTTGCCTTACCAACTAAGGAAAGTGGGGCACCTTCGATTTTCTCGTAGTGCTCCAGCTCGACTTGGAACAGCCCTACCAACTCAACCGCAAGCCCGGCAGCTCCGGCGATTCCGATGATCGAGAACTCATCTGCTGCGAACACCTTCTCGATGTCGCGTTGCGCGATGATGTTGCCCATCGTGGCCCGCCGGTCACCAGCCATGACGACCCCACCAGGAAAGGTCGCGGCGACGATCGTTGTGCCGTGCGGCGTGAGGTCGCCGACCCCCGCGGCTGCGGTGCGAGACGATGGCAATACGTCCGGAGAGACCCGAGATACGAAGTCAGTAAAGGAGGAAGACCCAACACGAAAGAACTCAGAGGTCAGTTCAACGACATGTCGTCCGTCGTTCACTGGCCGCCCTTCTGAACGAATGAGCGTACGAACTCCTCAGCGTTCACCTCAAGTACGTCGTCTATCTCATCCAGCAGCGAGTCCACCTCTGAGTCCAGTTCTGCCTTATGCGCGGTATCAGCAGGGGCTAGCTCCTCGACCTCGCGATCGTCGGCTCGCCGTGACTTGCGTTGGCTCTGCTCTGACTCAGCCATACCAGCTCCTCGTCTGTACTGGCGTCCAGCCTAACCAACGCCTCCCACAACGCCACGACTTTCCTAGCCCGGCGCCTCTTGCGTCTCGATCGGAATCGCTAGTCGGATGCCTAGCGACCCAGGGCTGCGAACAGCTCGGTGACCGAATTGCACTCGTCGATCAGCTGGCCAACCTGCTCGCGGGTGCCACGTAACGGGTCCAACAGCGGCAAGCGCTGCAGCGCCGGACGATCGGGTACGTCGAAAATCACCGAGTCCCAGGAAGCCGCAACCACTGACGACCCGAACTTTTCCATCACCCGACCACGGAAGTACGCCCGGGTGTCCTCAGGCGGTGATGTGCGAGCTCGTTCGATGTCCTCATCGCTTGCCAGCCGCCGCATTTTGCCATTCGCTTGCAGGGCCCGGTGGAGGCTGCGGCGCGGGTCGACGTCGGCGTACTGCAGGTCGATCAGCGCCAACTTGGGAGCCGACCAGCTAAGCCCGTCACGCTGGCGATAGGACTCCATGAGCTTCAGTTTGGCCACCCAATCGAGCTGATCGGCCAGGCTGAAGACGTCGGTGCGCAATGCATCGAGGCAGTCTTGCCAGCGGCTGAAAATGTCCTTGGCTTCAATGCGGGCCGTCTCGGTGAGATCGCCGGCGACTCGCTCATAGTGGTTGCGGCAGGCGTCTAGGTAGACCTCTTGTAGATCCACCGCTGTAATGCTGGACCCCTCGGTCAAGTACAGCGGCTCGCCAACCGACAAGTCGTGACTGACGGTCCGCATCGCTGACACAGGAGCCTCCAGCCTGACGTCGCTGCCGAGCTCGCCTGCCTCGATCACTCGGAGTACCCACGACGCGGTGCCGACCTTGAGGTAGGTAGAGATCTCCGACAGGTTGGCGTCTCCGGTGATCACGTGCAATCGGCGATGCTTGCTCGCATCGGCATGCGGCTCGTCACGGGTGTTGATGATCGGTCTATTGAGCGTGGTCTCCAGGCCGACCTCTGCCTCGAAAAAGTCGGCCCGCTGACTGATCTGAAAGCCCGGAGTCTGGCTGGATTGACCTAAACCGACCCGACCGGCGCCAATGATCACCTGCCGGGAAACGAGGAAAGCGGTGAACTGAGTGACGATCCGGTCGAACGGGGTGCTGCGCTGGAGCAGGTAGTTCTCGTGCGTCCCGTACGAGGCGCCCTTGCCGTCGGTGTTGTTCTTGTAGAGGCGGACGGATCGTCCCAGCGACTGGGTGGCGCGCTGTGCCGCGATCGCCATTACGGCTTCGCCAGCTTTGTCGTAGCGCACGGCATCCAGAGCCGAGATCACCTCAGGACTGGAGTACTCCGGATGCGCGTGGTCAACGTACAGCCGCGCTCCGTTGGTCAAGATCACATTCGCCATGCCGAGGTCGGTGTCGGTCAGCTGGTCAGGGTGGGCGGCGGCCCGGGAAATCTCATACCCGCGGATGTCCCTAAGCGGCGTCTCAGTTTCGTAGTCCCAGCCGGCCGGCTGACCAGGCGCCGAGGCGCCGTAGGCCTTCACGACGTGATTCGACAGCTGCATGGGATGCAGCTCCTCCTCCACGAACGCGTTGCTGAGTCCACCCGGGAGGGCGGGTGATCCAGCCGCGATGGCGCTGATGCCGTACTCGGTCTCGATCCCCATGATCCGTGCGTTCGGACGCGCAGCCATCTCCGGGTTAGCCGTTGCCGACTCCTCACGGCTGGCTGTGGAAGGCATGGCCTCAGCGTAATGTGAGGATCATGCAGATCCTGCCAGCGATCGCTGTCGACGTAATCTGCATCCTGGTTTTCGCCATCCTTGGCCGCAGTAGCCACCAGGAGACCACCGATTTGCTAGGCGTGGCCCACACGGCCTGGCCCTTCCTCGCTGGCTGCCTGATGGGCACACTCGTCGGGCGCACCTGGCGGCAACCATTTTCGTTGAGATCCGGCCTGGCAGTGTGGCTGGGCACCGTCGCGGGCGGGATGGTCTTGCGGGTGCTCACCGGCGCTGGCGTACAGCTGTCCTTCATCATCGTCGCCAGCTGTGTTCTGGCCATCTTCCTCATTGGCTGGCGGGCGGTGTTCCGACTCATCCAGCGTGCCCGAGCCAACAGCTCCCGCGGGCGGGCTGCGCAGGAAAAGCAGCAGAGTCGCAACGCATCAATTGGCTAGCCATATCCCGGTAGGGGCCGATCGCCTCTCAGAGGTACTGACCCGTATTCGACACCGTGTCGATGGACCGGCCAGGTTGCGTGCCCTGCTTTGAGGAGATCAGTGTCCGGATAAAGACGATCCTTTCGCCCTTCTTGCCCGAGATCTTCGCCCAGTCATCGGGGTTGGTGGTGTTGGGCAGATCCTCGTTCTCGGCAAACTCATCCAGGCAGGCCTGCAGCAGGTGACCGATCCGCAAGCCGCGCACCCCGGTCTCGAGGAAGTCCTTGATTGCCATTTTCTTGGCCCGGTCGACGATGTTTTGGATCATCGCGCCTGAATTGAAGTCCTTGAAGTACAAGACCTCCTTGTCACCACCGGCGTAGGTAACTTCCAGGAACTGGTTCTCCTCAGACTCCTCATACATCCGGCCAACGGTGCGGTCGATCATGGCCTGTACGCACATCTGCGGATCATGGTCGAATTCAGCAAGATCCTCCGGATGCAACGGCAGCGTTGGAGTGAGGTACTTGCTAAAGATCTCTCGGGCCGCTTCCGCATCCGGCCGCTCAATCTTGATCTTCACATCCAAACGCCCCGGGCGCAGAATTGCCGGATCGATCATGTCCTCGCGGTTGGAAGCTCCGATAATGATCACGTTATCCAGACCTTCGACGCCGTCGATCTCACTGAGCAGCTGCGGCACGATGGTGTTCTCCACATCTGAGGAGACGCCCGACCCACGGGTCCTAAACAGCGAGTCCATCTCGTCGAAGAAGACGATCACCGGCATACCGTCGGTTGCTTTGTCGCGGGCCCGTTGGAAGACCAGCCGAATATGCCGCTCGGTTTCACCGACGTATTTGTTCAGCAGCTCCGGTCCCTTGATGTTAAGGAAAAAGCTGCGTCCTTCCTCACCGGTCCGCTCACTAACCTTCTTCGCCAGCGAGTTGGCGACGGCCTTGGCGATCAAGGTCTTGCCGCAACCAGGCGGTCCGTAGAGCAGAATTCCCTTGGGCGCCTTTAGCTCGTGCTCGGCAAAGAGCTCCTTGTGCAGGAACGGCAGTTCCACCGCATCGCGGATGGCCTCGATCTGGTTGCCCAAGCCGCCGATCACCGAATAGTCGATGTCGGGCACCTCCTCGAGCACCAGTTCCTCGACATCGAGCTTCGGGATCCGCTCGTACGCGAAGTGCACCCGACGATCGATCAACAAGGAGTCCCCAGACCGCAGGTGTTGATCACGAAGCCGGTACGCCAGCCGGACGACGCTTTCCTCATCGCCGTGCCCGATCACCAGCGCGCGGTCACCACCCTCGAGCATTTCCTTGAGTAGCACGACTTCGCCGACCTCGTCGAACTCCAGGACCTTGACGACATTCATCGCTTCGTTGACCATCACCTCCTTGCCCGGTGTCAGCCCCTCGAGATCAACATCAGGGCTCACGCTGACCCGCATCTTGCGGCCCGAAGTGTAGATGTCGGCCGTGTGATCTTCGTGCCCGGCAAGGAAGACCGCAAAGGTGGCCGGAGGCTGCGCGAGCCGGTCGACCTCGCTCTTCAAGGACACAATTTGGTCTCGCGCCTCGCGTAGCGTGGCGGCGAGGCGCTCATTATTCGCCGCGGCGGTGCGGGCGTCGGAACGAGCATCAGCCAGCCGTCGCTCAAGCATTGCAATATCGTGTGGGTGGGAGGAAACCCGATCCCGGAGCCGATCAATTTCGTCTCTGAGCGCACCAATCTGGGCTATCAAAGATTCGCGGTCCTCATACGCTCCGCGATCGTGGATAGATCCGGTCATGACGCACCTCCTGTCAAGACCCTACCCGGGCAGGCTCTGCGGTCCTTTGTAATCATCGCCGTACGCGCCGGGCGCTGGGCGACGTTTACGTAACGGTGCTGTGAACCCTGGTGCCATACGCCGTGCAGTGATCACAAATCCGGTGTGGCCCACCATGTTATGTCGTGGACGTACTGCAAGTCCCTCCACGTGCCACGCTCTGATCAACGACTCGGTCGCCTCCGGCTCAGTGAAACCGGTGTGGGCCCGCAGCGTCTCCACCGTCTGAGCAAGCTGGGTGGTGGTTGTGACGTATGCGCAGAACACCCCACCGGGAACCAGCACCTCCGCTAAAGCGGTTACGCATTGCCAGGGCGCGAGCATATCGAGAACCACTCGGTCCAGGGATTCGCCGCCAAGCGATTCGACGAGATCACCGACCCGCAAGTCCCAGTTGGGCGGACGGGCGCCGAAGAAGTTCTCGACATTGCGCCGGGCAAGGTTGGCAAAGTCCTCCCGGCGCTCGTATGAGATCAGCTGCCCGCCCGGCCCGATCACCCGGAGCAGCACGCAGGTCAAGGCACCAGATCCGGCTCCCGCCTCAAGCACCCGCGCGCCGGGAAAAATGTCGGCGCTCATCACGATCTGCGCCGCATCCTTGGGATAGATCACTGCCGCGCCACGCGGCATGGTCACCGTGAACTCGTTCAACAGCGGCCTCATGACCAGGAACGGTGTGCCGCCGGTCGAGGTGACCACTATCCCTTCCGGCTGGGAGATCAACTCATCGTGACTGATCGAACCCTTGGCGGTATGGAACTGTCCGCCAACGACGAGCACCACCGAATGCCTGCGGCCTTTCGGATCGGAGAGGGTGATCCGCTCCCCCGCCACAAGCGGTCCCCGGCGAACGCCGGAAAGCTGGGCGTCATCAGGCATTGCTAATGCCGAAGAATCCGAGCTGCCAGCCTGGGCCAAAAGAACCACCGCCCATCTCGACCCCGCGGCGTACGTAGAAATGTTCGTCCGATTGGCTGATCGGCAGCATGGTGAGATCGACGGCGGCCTGCTTCTGCAGGGCGGCCAGCAACCGCTCCGCGGTAGCGCTGTCGGTGGTGGCCCGGAACTCGGTCTCGATCGTCTCCAGGGTCGACTCGACAGCCGGCAGCGGGGTGTCCAAATAAGGTTGCAGCCAGGCCAGGGCCGTCCAGGTCCAGGCTTTCCGGTCAACCAGAACCAGATCAGCGTTCAGGTCGCCAGGCTTAAGCTGCACACTCAATCCGCCGGTGTTCTCCAGCCGGTTGCGAATCTGCATTGCCAGGTCGGAGGCGTTGGGCATGGTGGTGTCATAGCCCAGCGTGAGGTTGATCCGGCTCTTCCAGGTCACCTTCGGCTTTGCCTTCCCGCCGAGCGGAAACGCCGTGGTATGCCCCTCCACACCAGTCGGGACGATGGAATCCGACGTGCGATCACCCTGCAAGGCTGCAGCGATCGCTTGCCGCAGGGCCTTGTTCGACCGCATGCTCGAGGTCGGCGACCAGGCCAGCTGCAGCACCCTGGCACCGCCCAGCACACCTTCGGTAAAGCCGCTGTTGGTGACGTGATCGGGGTTCAGGCGCACTTGCTGGTTAAGCCGGGTAACCGCCGCAGAGTCCAGCCCCCGCCAGACCACGTCTACAGCGCCTCGAGACATGGCATCCTCGATCGACGGGGAATCGGCGACACTGCGGTAGACCAGAGCCGGCAAGCTTGCGGGGCTACGCCCCACATAGTCCTCAAATCGGCTGAGCTGCAGCTGGCTGCCCGTGTACTTGGTGACGAAAAACGGGCCAGAGCCGACGATCGGGTCATTGGGGTCACGTATCCGGTCGGCGTCGTAGAGCTCCTCGTCGACGATCGACGCCGCTGGAGCAGCCAACGCCCATCCGAATTGGGTATCGGGCCTGCTCAGCACGAACCGAACGGTCTTCTGATCCGGAGTCTGGATCCTGCGCAGCGAAGACAGCGCGGACGCTGACGACCCTGGAACGTTGAGACGAGCTGCACGCTCGATGCTGAACTTCACGTCGCTGGAGGTCAGCGGATGCCCGTTGTGGAATGCCAGGTCTTCGTTGAGCGTGCAGGTGTAGCTGGTGGCGGCAGTGAACAGACAATCGCGGGCAGCGTCGGGTTTGAGAACAGAGCCGCCTGGATCAGCGGTCATCAAGCGTTGAAACACATTGAGTGCTAGCACGGTAGAGGCGGCGTCAGTGATGGCGGCCGGATCGGTTACTCGGATTTGGTCGGTCGACATCACGGTGAATGGCCGCGGCGTCGAGCTTGCCGTTGGAGTAGGCGCTGGCCGCTCTCCAGGAGTTCGGCAGGCCGCCAGGAGCAGTAGCAGCGCAGCGAGTGCCAGTATGCGGCGCGCCAGGCGCCTTTTTCTCTGCTCGCGCGGCGCCCCGGGAAGCTGGTGTCGTCGCTCTTCGCGAAACGAAAAGCGTGTTTCGCTCATCGTTCCTCCGACCACCAGCGGGCGCCTATCGACGCTCGCAGAGCATCAACCCGCATCGGATTGCTCCAGCAATCGTGCAACAGCAGCTGCATCTAGGTCGGCCAGAGAATCGACATGCAGCCGCCTGGGAGCTTTGGGGATCTCTATCCGGTTGGGTATGGCGAGCACGAGTGCACCAGCGGCATTTCCGGCGCGGCAGCCGGTCTCAGAGTCCTCCAAGACCACGCAGTGTCGTGCCGATACGCCGAGGGCTGTGCAGGCCTTTTCGTACGGCTCGGGGTGCGGCTTGCCACGGCTTACCTCATCTCCCGCAACCGACACCTGGAACGTGCCCTCGGGAAGCTGGCTGAGTGCGGCATCCAAGAGCACCCGGTACGAGGCCGACACCAAGGCA
>DATFBI010000226.1:0-4912 GCA_035253925.1 Propionibacteriaceae bacterium | reverse complement strand
CTGGTCTCCCACGAGCATCGTCAGTGTCGCTGAACTATGGGTGTCAGGGGGGCCGAGGAGCAGAACCGGCATCGTCCTTGCTGACAGGCGGTCATCGTTTCGCTTACATCTTGGCGGGTCGCCTGCAGTTCGGCGATCTTGGCGTCGATGCGGTCGACGACGGCCTGCATTCGCCACAGTTCTGATTCGCATGTCGCCCGGCCGGTGTCGTGGTTGTGCAGCGCATCGATGGCTTCATCGAGGGTGAACCCGAGATGTTGCAGTGCTCGGGCGAACCGGATGCGTTCGACGGTTGATGCCTCGTATATGCGGTAGCCCGAAGGCGTGCGATGCGGGGCCGGCAAGACGCCGCGGCGTTCGTAGAAGCGGACGGTGTCGACGCTGACCCCAGCCTGCCGGGCGACTTGTCCGATCTTCATACCGGTTCCCCTTGACTCTGGACTTAGGTCTAGAGTTTAGGGTTTGACGTAGCGCGGACGCAACAAGCGTCCGAACCGTCTTACCAGGGAGTTGTCATGGATCCTGAAGCGAATCCGATACCAATCGTGTGCGACATGAGCACCGCGCCCGACACGGGCCTCCAGCGGCTGGCGGAATACGACCGCCTGTTTTCGACACACCTGCTCGGCCGGCAGCGCAGGGGCGACGGTATCCGCTTCCGACTGCGGGCCGACCAAGGCGTTGAAGCCTGGGTTCGGGATCTAGCTGCCCGGGAAAAGGCCTGCTGCCGCTTCCTTGACTCTCAGATCGCGGTCGAGCGCGGCGAGGTCTTGTGGGACATCACCACTATCGACGACGACCTCGCACGGTCCATCCTCGACGAATATTACGAGCTACCTGAGGCAGCAGGTGCCGACGCTGACGTACTAGAGCGGCGGCTTTCGGCCAAAGGCATGCAATTCATCGGCACACCCGGCAGCACGGCAACCCCGGAACAGGCAGGCTCATAGCAAGAGCGCTCGCTCCACCCGCGTCGTCCATTACCGCACTGCCCTCTGAGGTGGGGCTCCTCCTCGCCGGATCGGGCCTGGGCGCCGAGGTCATCAACCGCGTGGCTGGCCAGGTCTGGTTTTGCCCGCGCGCAGCGGTAGACACACCAGCACAACAAACCTTTTGCCCTGTCGCATACGTTGAAAGTGGACTCAGGGGAAACGACGGTCAGTTCCGCGAGCAAGGAGCGGAGGAGCCAATGTCATCGGACCCGACATCAGACGACGAGCAACCGGAAGTCGATAACGGAATGCTTTCTGAGGTCGTTCGTCGACCGACCAGATCGGCGGGCGATCTGTCGGAGGCCGCTGACGCGTCCCCCGGGATCACGACGGAGGATCTGGCTCGCGATCTCGAGGCGACAGCCAAGGCTGGAGTTTCGAGCGAGAGGGAGTTGCTCCTGGAAATCCTTTGGCGTTTGCGGCGCATTGAAGAGCACCTCGGAGTTGGGAGTTCAGGGCCTTTCCAGCGCTCTACCGGCGGTCAGTTCTCTGAGCAGCCACCTGCACCGGAGCTTCGGACAGTGGTCAGTCCTTACCCGCCCGGGGAATCACGGCCGCCGATGGGTAATCAACTCGAACGTCTCAAACGCCTCACCCGCCGATGGAGTTCACGCAAAGAAGAGGCCGATCGCCCCGAGGAGTCATCCAAGCCTGAGGGTTGAAACCCTCCCAACCACTGACACGCCAGGCAGCGGAACAGACAGCCACCAAGGCCTGGCGAATGCCGAAGCAGCTCGGTGGAAGACTGCTAGAGCGTGAGCACTTTCAGCGAGCTCAAAGAGCAGGCGGAGCAGGAGATCAGGACGCATATCCGGTCCACCTCTTCGGACTCCACGCACCACTTCGTTGTGGACTCCACTAACTATTTCGTTGACCACGGTGCGGGATTACTCGCGGCGCTTAGGGTCTGGGGAGAGTCCCGGCGAAAGACCGATGCCGATCTTCGAGCGCTCATTGATTCCGTAGATGGAGCGACGCTGGAGAACATTGCTGAGGTGCTGGCCCACAGTCATGATCCTGATGAGCTTCACGCCAGCGTCCAGCTTGAAGCGATTGCTTTGGCACCTCCACCTCAGCTGTCTGCAACACTCGACTTCGCACGGAAGGGCCTTCGAGCGAGCTGAGGGTGAGGACCGTCACGGCCGGTTCATCGCCAGAGATCTACAACCAAGGCCTGGTAGGACGTCGAAGACCGAGCGGCAAAATCAGTCGCCATGCAGAGCCGCCCTGTGGCGTCGCTCATCGTGAGTAATCGCCGGCCCCATCGTCTGCTTGGGCAGCATGCCTGGCAACAAGCGGTCGTCCTACTGGCGGATGCATGCCGGTGTGGCGAAGCCGGAGCTGTTCCTCGAGCGCGAAGGTTACGGCCAGAGGTGGCATTTCAGTCTCCGATAAGGTGGCGGAGGAAGCTGTTCAAGCTGTACGGATGGCCGCCGCGGTTCGTGACCGCTCGGCGAGCTCTGCCCCATACTGACGGCCCAGGCGGGAACGAATGACGACCGCCGTCACAACGGTGAGCACGACAACGGCGATCAACATCGCGACCTGACGTCCGTCTCCCTCGAGCAGCGTGGCCGCGATGCCATTTTCGTTGTTGGTTCGGTTGAAGACGCTGTGCAGCAGACCGACCAAGAGAAGGCTGTCGCTGGTTCCGCGACGGAACACCGCCAGCATCGGCCGCACCAGCAGTCCGAGTACGAGGTAGACGCCGAAGGCGGCCGCGAGCGAGGCGATTGTCACGGGTTCGTCGAAGAAGAACTGCAACGGCAGGTGAATTGCTGCGAAGGGTATGGCTGTCAGCACCGCGGCTAGGAGCCAGTTGTGGCGCTCCTCCAGCCGGGTCTGGAACAGCCCGGTCCAGGCCACCTCTTCCCAGAGGTTGATGACAATGAAGTTCACCAGCAGAAGCATCAGCTGGCTGGCTAGGAATGAGGGGACGTCGATGGAGCGGAGTTGGTCGCCTAGGAGCAGGGCCAGACTCACGGTGAGGACGGGCAATCCCAGCAGTACCGTCAGCCACCAGCCTGGATTTACCCGCCAATGGAAGGCCCGGCGGAAGAGGCTCCGCACCCCGACGCGGCCGCTGGTCGCCCATGTTGCGAACAGTGCGGCCGGAAAGAGCGACAGCACCACTGCGCCGCCGGTGAGCTCGTCGGGTGCGATATTCAGCGCGTCCGCCAGTCCACCGCCGGGGATCACGCCGTGGTACGCCAACCCCCAGATGAACGCCAGAGCGTACGCCAGGGTGAAACCGAGGATGAGAAACGTCGCGAGCGGAAATCGCCCCGCGACCCGCAGCAGCCGGCTGCCCGACATTGACGGTCGGAGGGGTGGTGTTTCCGACGTCATGAAGCGTCTGCCTAGGTCAACAAAGCCGATGGATCACTAACCTGCCGAGCCCTCGATATGTCGAGGGCAAGGAGCAGGTTTCCGCCGGCGATCGCCCGACGATGGTGGTGACCAGAGCACCAAGGCAGCTCCCGCCCAGGCCCAAGCACGCTCGAGTACAGCGGCCGGGAAGCTGCGCTCGCCTTACGTCCGAACTGGCCTCGCTTATGCACCCACCAAGCGTTCCATACAGCAACAGGATTGTCAGGAGCGCGAGGCCGGGCATGGCGCGAACTCGACGGTCTCGGGCTGGTACTGCGAGTCGTCGATCAAGCCACTCGCAGCTCTGCCTATTGCGGCCACCCACGCCTCGGCGTGCCGGGCATGGCGTATTCGATCGCGGTTGTGGTCTTTGCCGACTCCGCCCACGCCAAGCAACGCCAGCGCAGCCGCCCGGCGCGGCTACTCAGTGCGGCGCGTAGCTCGCGCAGCAGTTGCTCCCGGCCGGTTAACATCACCGATCTGGCCGCATTCCATATCCGTCCAAACCCGCCCCTCGGCGGGACTGAGCCGCGGCACGGTCATAAGGGCGTGCAGCCATGCAGCCTCCAACCTGTTCTGGCGTGATCACCGTGGCCGCGACCCGGTCGGCGGCCAGCAACCGTCACAGCAATATGTAGCGGACCTGCGACGATGCCGCCGTAGAGCCGATTGCGCCTCATGATCAAGGTTGATGGACGATCAGTTCAGGCGCTAGGCCGTGGTCTTGACTTGCGAGCACGCGGCGCCGGGCGTTCGGTCCAGATCGGTCCGATCTGAGTCCCGCCCGGTGCCAACGGGACCGTAGCGAATAGGTCGAAACCGGGCGGCTATCGCTTCTCAGACACGCCGACGTTCACCGGCGACGGCGACATCCTGTCGGAGGGCACCGGCCGGTGAACCGGGATGCGAAGTGTGCAACGGGTTACCAAGGCTGGCTGAACTGCCACACAGGCGGGCACGGATTCGCCTTCGCTAGCATCTGGGGCTAAAGCTGGTAGCCCGTCCTAGGGGGTCCACCACGGCCGCAGCGGAAGATCGAGGTCGCCTCCGTGGGTGTCGAGCTTGACCGCCAAGACTTGGTGAAGCTGAACGATATTCGTCTCGAAGCCCAGCCGTGACCCGGCCATGTAAAGGCCCCACACCTTGGCGGTCGGCAGCCCGACCTCTTCGACTGCTTCATCCCAGTGGTCGACGAGGTTGCGGCACCAGTCGCGCAGCGTCAGCGCGTAGTGGTGGCGCAAGTTCTCTTCGTGCACCACCTCCAAACCGACATCTTGGGCGGCGGTGATGATGCGACCGGAACCGGTCAGCTCCCCGTCGGGGAAGACGTAGCGGTCGATGAATCCACCCGCCGACGGTCCGGTCTGGTTGTTCGGGCGGGTGATGCAGTGGTTGAGCAGCAGCGCGCCGGTGCGCAACTTGGACTTCAGGAACCGGAAGTAGGCGGGGTAATTGGCGACGCCGATGTGCTCGGTCAGCCCGATCGAGGACACCGCGTCGAAGCCGGACTCAGGCAGGTCGCGGTAGTCGCCGTGGAAACCAGTCCAGGA
>DATFBI010000225.1:0-8552 GCA_035253925.1 Propionibacteriaceae bacterium | reverse complement strand
GGGGACTCGAACCCCTGACCTTCTCGTTGCGAACGAGACGCGCTACCGACTGCGCCATAGCCCCGCGGACCGGGTGGGCCGATCAGCACCGAGACTTTACCACCGTCACGCAGAGGCGGACTTGCGCGTTTCTTCACCTGTCAGTGCGCTCGGTGAGTCTGACGCTGAGGCCGGGGCATCTGCGGTCACCGGCCCATCCTGCCGCGCCGAGGTGGCGACACCGGGACCTGATAGGTCAATAGTGCGCACGGTGCGGGGCGCCAGCGGCTTCGATACATACGTCGGCATAGTGATCGGAATCGGATCCCAGAGGACTCCCGGCTTTGCAGCTAGATCACTCTTGCCGCCGGCCGTACGCACCTCTATGCCGGTCTTGGGGAAATCCTTGCGGCTGAGAAAGATGGTGGACTCGGTACCACCCTGATGGATTTCTCGATAGCGAGCATCGAGACTCTTCCGCATGATCCGGACACTGATCGGAGCCACCAGTACGAAGATCAACAGCAGACCACCCGGAATGGCGGTGCTCCACCAAGGGACGAGGTGCACTGCACAAAAGCCGATCACTCCGCTCAGCATCGCCAGTAACGACAGCAGCACGCGGCTCCGCCTCGAGGCAGCCAGCCGCTCCAGCCGGCGTAGGTCATTGATGGCGGCATGCCTGGTCTGTGGTGTCGACACCTCGAAAGGTGCGATCTCCTCAAGATCATGATCAAGAAGCGGGGCAGTGCCATGCCGGACGATACGCATCGAGTCCGAGAAGCGGTCCACTGGATCTAAGTCGTCCAGCTCCTCATCGCCGTCGCGCCGGCGTACGAAGTGTGGGACGAGATAGGCCAGCCACGCAATTGCGATGGCAGCAAAGATCACACCGGTCGTCCCCACACCCAGACGGTACGGGGCCAGCCTTATGGTCCAAGTGATCTTGAGCGGTGTGTCGCAAGAAACGAATGTGACGGATGTTGCGTATTCGCACTCAAGTACGAACTCAGCGCTGCCGAAGGTTTTCCCATCGCTGTATCAGGCCTTCTGGGACCTCCTCGGCGTTCAGTGCGAAGACCAGATGATCACGCCAGTCGCCATCGATATGCAAATAACGTGGCCGCAAGCCTTCCGGCCGGAAGCCCAACTTGCCCACCACACGAAGACTCTTGGTGTTCTCGGGCCTTATGGCGATTTCGATGCGATGCAACGACATGACCTGGAAGCAGTAATCGACGGCCAACGCCACAGCTGTCGGGATGATGCCGCGGCCCGCCAACCGCTGATCGACCCAGTAGCCGATCTGACCCCAAGACGCCGAACCGCCAACGATGCCGCTTACCGTCAGCTGTCCGGCCAGTCGCGGCTTGGCGCGGTTGGAGCTCTCGTCATAGAACACCAGCCATGGCAGCATCCGGCCTTCTCGGGCCTGACGTGTCACCGAACGGACCAATCCGGCGTAGGTCGACGGCCCTGTCTGTGCGCCAGGCGGAAGCGTTGCTTCCCAAGGTCGCAACCAACTTGCGTTCTCCCGGCGCACCCGCTCCCAGTCAGCGCGATCCCGATGGCGCAGTGGCGCGAGGATCACTGGGCCATGCCGCAAGGTGACCGGCCATCGGTGACGGCCGAAGCCACCCAGCCCATGGAGTCCGTGCGACGGCTGCTCCGGGCTCGCCATCTCAGTGATCGCCACCCCGTATCTGACTGACGGCGTGCCTGAGCAGCGGCCCAACTACCGCCATGCCATCTCGCGCACCACCGCTCGATCCCGGCAAATTGATGATCAAGGTGCGATCGGCAACGCCAGCGACACCACGACTCAGCACAGCGGTCGGCACGCCATGATCAGCACCGTATCGAGCGATCGCCGCTGCAAGCTGAGGAATTTCGCGGTCCACCACGGAACGGGTCTGCTCCGGGGTGTGATCATTAGGATTCAGGCCTGTGCCCCCAGTGGTGATCACCACGGCATGGCCGGCCACCACTGCATCCCGCAATGCCACGCCGACCGCGTCTCCGTCGGGCACGATCACTGGACCTGACACTTCGAGGCCAAGATCATCAAGAGCGGCCGCGATGATTGGCCCGGATTTGTCCTCATACATCCCTGCAGCGGCCCGCGTCGAAATGGTGATCACAACCGCAGTCTCGCTCATGACTCGCCCTCTCGAGACCAGTCACCTCGGCGGCCGCCGGACTTGGAGAGCACGCGTACGTCACTAATTACCGCGGCACGATCAATGGCCTTGATCATGTCGATCACCGCGAGCCCTGCAACAGCAACTGCGGTGAGCGCCTCCATTTCCACCCCGGTTCGTTCCGTCGTCTTGACCGTTGCAGTGATCTCGACACCTTCGTCGACCACTTCTGCGATGACATCAACCCCACTGATGAACAGCGGATGACACAACGGGATGAGATCCGGGGTCTTCTTCGCTCCTTGAATGCCCGCAATCCGAGCCACTGCCAGAGCATCGCCCTTCGGCACCGTGCCGTCTCGAAGCGCCGCGACACACTCCACGCTCAGCAGTACCCGACCAGCGGCAGTCGCCGTACGCGCAGTCACCGCCTTCTCCGAGACGTCGACCATGCGCGCGTCGCCGGCGGCGCTGAGATGCGGAAAACGACTCTCGCTCACCGCTGCACCTTCAGTCGGTTAGGAAGACTCGTCGAGTAGCCATACGTCAACCTCCTGACCGGCGGCAACGAATGCGGTGTCCTCAGGCAAGATCACCAAGGCGTTTGAGCGAGCAAGATCGGCGAGCAGGTGTGAGCCATGCCCGCCGGCGAGCTCAACCTGCCAGTTACCCATGGGCCCGGCCCTGATGATGCCGCGGGCCAGCTGTGTTCGGCCAGGAATTGACTTCATGTCATGCGCTGCTTGGCACTTCACTACCGTCCGCACGTACGGCCGCGCACCCATTAGCTTGCGCATCACCGGCCGTACAAACGCTTCGAATGATACGAAGGCACTCACCGGGTTGCCAGGCACCATGATCATTGGTACTCGATCATGGCCAATTAGTCCGAAGCCTTGTGGTTTGCCCGGTTGCATCGCAACCTGCGTGAAGTCGCAAGCGCCCATTTCGGGCATCACAGCCTTCACAATGTCGAAGTCACCCTGGCTAACTCCGCCACTTGTCAAGATTAAGTCGGCGCGCAGTAGTTGATCAGCGATCAGGCGCTTGAGCGCACTGCGATCATCAATGACATGTCCCACGCGGTAGACGTGGGCCCCAGCAGCCTTAGCAGCAGCTGCCAGCATGTAGGAGTTCGAGTCAAAAATCTGCTGCTCGTTGGTGAGCTCCAGCCCTGGATCCACCAGCTCTGATCCAGTGGCGATCACGACCACCCGTGGTCGCGGCCGCACCAGCACTTTGTCGATTCCAATGCCGGCCAACACCCCGATGTCGCGAGGACCCAGATAATCACCCTCTCTAAAAAGTTGAGTGCCTGCCCTGATGTCCTCACCGATACGACGAATGTGCTGTCCCACGCCGCTCGGAGCAAAGACCTTGACGTCACTCTTTCCACGATCTGTGTTCTCATACGGCACGATGGCGTCCGCACCGGGGGGCACTGGAGCCCCCGTCATGATCTTCATAGCGGTTCCTGGCGATAGCCGATGAAGCGCCGCCTTGCCTGCCGCAATCTCGCCGACGACCGGCAAGCTCAGCGGCGCATCCTGAGTGGCCTCGGCCACATCTTCGGCGCGTACCGCATAGCCGTCCATGGCCGAGTTATCGAATCGCGGCAAGTCGATGGTGGCGACGATGTCTTCCCAGATGTTGAGGCCCACCGCGTCGAGGATGTGCTGGCGAAAGGATCGTAACGGGGTCACACAGCTGAGCAGATACTGCCGATGCGTCTGCATCGAGCGCAACTGGCCACGGTCCGGTTCAGGCGGCTCAGGCAGTGGTGGGAATTGCGACACGACAGATTCCGGTTCCTGGATGCTCTTGTGAGTGAACAACGGCATGCTCCACACAGTAATGCTGCCTCCCGGTGATGGCTTGGACATTGCCGCCCGTCAGGTGCCCCTCGAGACGCAAAACAGATGATCATGGGCGCCGACACGCGGACGCGCTGCGGGCCCTTCGGGCTGCCGACACGACTAGGCTAGGTCCGTGCAAACCCAGCCAGAAGCCGCGGACCTCGCGGCGATGGCCGCAATCGACGCTGCAGCCATCGCTGGGGCCAAGCAGACGCTCCGGAAAGCCATTCTGTTCCGCCGTGACTCTCGCGCCAGTCATCAGCGTCAGCGTGACGACAGCTTGCGGATGTCGCAGCTCGAGTCCGCGCTGCAGGATCGGATCCCGGATACCGTCGCAGCGTACCTTTCCCATGGCTCTGAGCCCGGGACTCTCCAGTTGGTCGCGTGGCTGGCAGCCAATCGGGTCCGGGTGTTGCTACCGGTACTGTCCCACCCGATTGGTGGCCGTCTTGACAAGCCGGCGTGGGCAGCCTACGAAGGTCCGGATTCCCTCCGTGTCGGCGCGTACTCAATCCTGGAGCCGACTGGGGAGGTCGTTCCAAGCGAGCAGCTTCCGGAAGCAGAACTGATCATCTGTCCCGGACTGGCAGCCAACCTGCATGGCGATCGGCTCGGTCGCGGCGGTGGGTGGTATGACCGCGCTCTTCGACACGCTTCGCAGAGCGCGCCGGTTTGGGTGCTGCTTAATGACGACGAGGTGCTGGACACGATTCCGGTGCACGCTTGGGACCATCGTGTGGACGTCATCGTTACGCCGACGCGTATGATCACCTGCGAGCCCTCAGTGCTCTGCAATCTGTGACTTCTTACTCAGGATCAGCGGACTGAGAAACCAAGCTCGCCGCGTGGCTCCTCTTCGATAACCTCAAGCTTGATCACTCGTGCCCGCGGTGGGCCTTGACGGGTCCAATCAATGAGTGCCTGGACAGCTGTCGGCTCCCCTTCGAAGACAGCCTCGACCGCGCCGTCCTCCCGGTTAGTCACCCAGCCGGACACCCGGTGGGCCCAAGCCTCACGTCGACAGCTGTCCCGGAAGAACACGCCCTGTACCCGCCCATGGGCCACCACTCGGCGACGGATCACGGCACTAGTTTGAAGCAACTGCGGATGCCGCCGATCAGCTACCTGGCAGAAGCTCCTGGCGAGTGTCGGTGTGCGCTTCGACGGCTCCCCGAGACGAGACGAAAGGCCAAAGCTGCTGATTTGCCCACAGCGTGGTCTGGTCGTTGTAGTGCCTGTTGAACGCATGACCGGACACCCCGCTTTGGTTAACCCAGCGTGACGCATCCAGATCACCAAGATCAATAAGCATGCGCATCGTCGGCGCCTCGATCACGGCATATCCCTTACGGTCGTCGTATGCCATGGCATTCACTACTGTTGGGCCACCGCCGACCTGATAGTCTCCGCGGTTGAAAAGATCTTCGACAGGCCTGATGCCGCTAACCCCAAGGGTTTGATTCCGCAGCCGAACCTTATGGATCTTGCCCCACTGCCATTGATCAGTGTCTCGCGCCATCAGCGAGGTGATCTCCTTGCGGGCGTTGATCATGGCAGCAAGCAGAATGTCGTCCCGAGTCTCGATCTTGTCGCTGGTCGTGACATCGTCCCACCACGGATTCCTGGTCTGCTTCAGCAGCATCGTCAGAACGGCGTACCAACGATCACCGCCAGCCGGCCAGAGCTCTTGAGGTAGTTCGTCCCGGAAGGTCAGCTTGAAGATGTTATGGCAGATAACGTTGAAGTACGCTGTCGCCGCCGAGTCCTTGGTCGCCGAATAGTCCCAGCCAACCATCGTCCGCTGGCCCTCGACGACCCACGGATCAGAAATGTTGATCTTGAGCAGGATTGGAACCAGATCGGCCGCAAACCGGATGGTGTCGTCGTAGAAGATCTGCTCGGCACTGTCCATGGTCAGTGGCGGGGCATTACGCAGCCTGTCGACGATCTCTTGACTGCGCCACCCGTACGAGTAGGTCGAGCCCAACGGATAGGGATACTGAGCCCCAATCACTTGCTGATTGGCCGCAACAATGAAACCGCTGGGCGGATTCTCAATATAGGGCAGCTTGGCGAATGGAATAGTGCCCCGCCAGCCATAACTTGGGTCCCAACCTGGTGCCGGCCTGGTTCCAGTGCCCTTGCGGCGTAGCGGTACCGCGCCGGCCAGCTGGTAGCCAATGTTGCCGTCAGTGTCGGCGTAGATGATGTTCTGTGAGGGCGCGCTCACCAGCGCAGCCGCAGCCCGAAACTCTGCGAAGTTTTGAGCTCGGTCGAGGCCGAGTACTGCATCCATCGTGCGACCAGGCTGAAGTGCGGTCCAGCTCAAGGCGACCGCGTACGGTCCGGTGGCGGGATCCGGTCTGTTGACAGAAAGCTGTTGCAGCCGTTGATCAACGTCGGACAGCAGCGGTCCATGCCGGGAAAGGCGAATCCGAATGGTCCGCGAATGATCTTCACCGCGTACTCGGATATCCTCACTGATCACCCGAAGCGGAACATAGGTGTTCCCCTCGCGGACGGTGTCGCCCTGTACTTGTTCCAGATACAGGTCCTGAGCATCCACCCGGCTGGTGGTGAGGCCCCAAGCGATCTTGGCGTTCTTACCGACCACCACACCTGGCACGGAGGCCATGCTGAATCCTGAGACATCGAATGGGCAGTCCGGGGAAAGGCTGCGGCAATGCAGGCCGACCTGGGCAAAGACCGACGGGATTGAGGTCGGTAGGTGTGGGTCGTTGGACAAGATCGCCTTGCCACTGGCGGTACCCGACCCGGCCACTGCCCATGAGTTGGAACCGGTCTCGCCGGCGCCAGAACCTTCCCCAAGCAATTGCTGAATGGACCTATTGATCTTGGTCACGTTCTCTAGTGCGGTCGCAGCCTGGCGCCGCTCTGCGGATCTCGGTTCGTCTGGAAATGGCCGGGCCGACCCTCGGCTGGCGGTTGGATCAAACGCTTTGCCGACAACGTCTCCACGGCGCAGGATCGGTGCAAAGTCTTCATCCAATGGGTAGTGAGGAAAAAGGCTCGCCGCACGTCCCGGGCCAAGTTTGCCGGTGACGATCGCCCTCTCGGCTTCCTCATCGAGGTTGGCTCCCAGATTCCAAGCCATGACCTTGAGCCAGGCCAGTGAATCGGCAGCAACCCAGCGCTCCGGCGTATAGTCCAGGCCCTGCAGCCTGAGCAGGGAGTACTCAAGTGAGAGATCTCCGGCGGCTCGGTTCGCGATGTAGGCATTCACACCAGCCGCATATGCGTCGAGGTAGCGATGAGTCGACGGCGCCAGCAACGCCAACTCCTGCTCGGCTACCCGTCGCCAGCCGAGGGTTCGGATATAGGCGTCGTTCTCAAACTGCGACTTGCCGAACAGTTCGGAGAGCCGCCCAGCGGCGAGATGGCGGCGGAAATCCATCTCAAAGAATCGATCTTGAGCATGGATGTATCCCTGAGCCAGAAAGAGATCCTCGGGGTTATCGGCGTATATCTGCGGTACGCCGTACGAATCGCGCAGCACTTCGACCGTGCCCTTGAGCCCTGACACCATCAAGCGGCCAGAGGTCTCCGGGAAAGATTTTCGTACGGTCGCAATCCCCACACTGCTCAAGCTGCCGAGAGCAAGCACCAGCACGATCGCGGTGAATATCAGCCAGCGAGGAATGCGGGGCACCGTCAAACTCTAATGTCCCTGCTCCAATGCTTTGGGCCTGTGGCATTCCGCCCGCACACACAAGCGGCCATACGACAAACTGACCGAGTGAGCGGTTCCGCCGACAGCGCGTCCGTGGCTCCGGATCTCCTCTCGGCTGTTAGCCAGGCGTACGAGCTGACAGCGCCGCTCCGGGTCCAGCGACTGTCCGGCGGTTACGCCAACGACGTGTTTTTGCTGGATGGTGCGCAGCCGGTCGTGCTGCACATCAAGCATCCGCCGCTCGATCTCGAGAGCCTGTCTTGGGAGCATCAGCTGCAGCAGCTGCTGGGCGTTCAATTGCCGGAAGTGCCTGCTCCTCTGCCGGCCCGCGACGGGCGAACTTTCCTCCTGCACCAGCAAAGACCGGTGTGGCTCACCCCGTACGTGTCAGGCGTCCCGGCCGGCCTGGCCGATCGGCGTGCAGTCGCGGCGGGACTGGGCCGGCTGCACTCCATCCGGATCGACGTACCTGCTAGGCCGGGACATCAGCGACTTAGCGACCTGCCGATTCCACCGATTAGGCAAATGCCAGCAGCCTTCGACAGCTGGCTACCGCTGATTGCCCAAGCCCGAAGCGATGCGCTTGAGGTGATCTCGCATATTGCCAAGACGCGCTCGGTTGCAGTCGGTGTGACGCATAACGACATCTTCCCTGGCAACGTCTTGGTGGAAAACGCGCAGCTGACAGCTCTACTGGACTGGGAGGAGGCTGATATCGACTGGTTGGTATGGGATCTCGCTTCCAGCATCGGACCATTCTGCAGTACGTCGGACGGCGCCCTCGATGGCAGCGCTACGCAGGACTTCATTGACAGCTATCGCGCGGCTGGCGGTCGGGTACCGATCGAAGAAGACGACCTGATCATCCCCCTAATGCGGATAAAA
>DATFBI010000224.1:0-5654 GCA_035253925.1 Propionibacteriaceae bacterium | reverse complement strand
CATGTGTTCATCAAGAAGCGCTATGTCACCTCGAAGCCTTGGTATGACGCCAAAACCGGACAGCCCTTCCAGCCGGGCGTCTACTACTGGGTGGGCGGCAACACCAAGATGTACGGCGCCTGCCTGCCACGCTTTCGCCGCAGCGACTTCGAAGAGGTGGCCCACCACGACGGCGTGTCCCCAGCCTGGCCATCTAGCTACGACGACCTGGAGCCCTTCTTTGGCCAGGCCGAACAGCTTTTCCAGGTCCATGGCTCGGTCGAAGAGGACCCGACAGAACCACCTCACTCCACCGACTACCCGTATCCACCACTCCCCCACGAACCGGCAGTCGAACGTTTAGCTAACATGCTTTACCTGCAGGGTCTGCACCCCTTCCACATGGCGTGCGGCATGCACCTGCCGTCGCTGGCAGACCGCATCGCCGATACCACAGCCGACGGCTCTCCCTCGGCGACTGGCAACAAGGGCGATGCCGAAAACCGCGCCGTCCGGCCCGCTCTCGAGTCGCCGAACGTACGGTTGCTGCTTGGCGCGTACGTACGACGGCTGCACACGAGCCCGGACGGGCACACGGTCAGCTTCGCGGAGGCACAAGTAGGCGAGCGGACAGTACGGATCGAGGCCAAGACCTTCGTCGTCTCCGGGGGGGCAGTCAACTCCGCCGCTTTGCTACTGCGCTCGGTAAACGACCAGCACGCAGGAGGATTGGGCAACTCCTCAGGGCTGCTGGGCCGCAACTACATGGTCCACAACAGCACCTTCTTCCTAGCCGTGGACCCGAGACAGCGCAATGACACCGCGTGGCAGAAGACTCTCGGACTCAACGACTGGTATGAGGCTGGGCCGGAGACGCCGTACCCGTTGGGCAATCTTCAGATGCTCGGCAAGATTCGGGCTCCGATGGTTAAGGCGGCCCGCCCCTGGGCGCCGCTGTGGGCGCTGAAAATGGTTACCGATCGCAGCTTGGATATTTACCTCACCACCGAGGACCTTCCCCGGCCGGAGAATCGGGTTACCGTCGACGGCGACAAGATCATGATTAGCTGGACCCCGAACAACCTGGACCCGCACCACGAGCTGGTCAAGAGGGTCACCCGCGCCGTCCGCAAAGCCGGCTATCCGGTCGCACTAACGGAGCGCATGGGCATTGCCACCAACTCGCACATGTGCGGCACCGCGGTAGCCGGCACTGACCCAGCCGCTAGCGTGCTCGACCCAGACTGCCGAAGCCACGACGTCAGCAACCTTTACATCGTGGACAGCAGCTTCTTTCCCTCATCGGCCGCCCTCAACCCAGCGCTGACCATCGCCGCTAACGCGCTCCGCGTAGCTCCCACCATCGCAGCCAGCACCCGCTGACGGCGACCCAAACAAATCGTTCCATTCCAGCTTGACAAAGGAGGACGTAAATGTTTAGATCGATCTAACGCTGGTTTAGATCGATCTAAACCAGAAAAGAAGGCTTTCCCAACACACCAGCGGGCCATCAGGCCCCTTCGAAGGAGAGAAAGATGGTCAAAGGATTGAAACGGGCGGCGCTCGCGCTTACCGCGGCGAGCGTGCTTGCGCTGTCGGCGTGTGGCGGTGCTGGCTCGACCGGTAGCCCCGGGGCGGAGGGCAGCGAAACTGGTGGCGCCGGAGGCGGCACCTTGGAGGTGTTCTCCTGGTGGACCTCCGGTTCGGAAGCTGCCGCGCTGAGCGTGCTCGAAAAGGCGTTCACCGCCGCCGCCCCGGGCGTCACCTACAACAACGCCGCCGTCGCAGGCGGCGGCGGCTCCAATGCCCGTACCGTTCTCGCCACCCGACTGCAGGGCGGCAACCCACCGGACTCCTGGCAGCTGCATCCCGACCAGGACCTGTTCTCGGTCGTTGAGGACGGTAACGCCGCCGATATCACCGAGCTGTACCAGGCGAACGGCTGGGAGGACAAGCTGCCCGACACTGTCAAGAACATGCTGCAGAAAGACGGCAAGTACTACGCGGTTCCGGTCAACGCACACCGCGCCAACGTGTTGTGGACCAACCCAGACGTCTTGAACAAGGCTGGCGTCTCACTATCGGAGACCAGCTCGATCGCCGACTTCGTCGCCGCACTGCCAAAGATCAAAGATGCCGGCGTCACCCCGGTCTGCCTAGGAGCCAAGGATCCATTCGCCCCGGCCCAGCTGCTCGAAGTGATCATCATGGCCAATGTCGGCGCTGATGGCTACAACCAGCTCGTCACCGGCCAGCTGCCATTCGACGATCCGAAGGTCCGTACCGCAGTCGAGCAATTCAAGACCGTGCTCGAGAACGTCAATAACGACTCGGCGGTCCTTACCTGGGATCAGGCCGCGTTGAACACAGCAGACGGCAAGTGCGCAACCAACCTGATGGGTGACTGGGCCTTTGGCGAATTGATCAACAAGGGCAAAAAGGACGGCACGGACTTCAGCCACGTCACATTCCCCGGCACAGCTGAGATCTTCGACTTCGTCGGTGACGCATTCGTCATCCCGGCCGAGAATGCCCCGAACCCGGAGGCGGAGAAGATCTGGCTGACACAGCTGCTCGACCCCAAGGTGCAGTCGGAATTCAACCTCAAGAAGGGCTCCGCGCCAGTGATCAAAGACGCGTCACTGGACGGGTACCCCGACTACCAGAAGAACGCCGCTGAAGCCTTCCAGACCAAGACGATCGTCAGCTCGTTGGCCCACGCCCAGTCCGCCCCGGCGGAGTTCGCCACCACCTACAGCGACGCCGTCACCTCGTTCTTGGGCTCGAAGAACGTCGATGCGTTCCTCACAACGATGACCGAGGCGCAGAAGAACCAGCTCGGCTGATCTTAGCCCTGCGGCCCAACCCTGCGGCAGAGCGTGCAGGGCCCCGCACCCAGCAAGGGGCCCTGCACCTACCTCACGCCTGCCCACAACCTCTGGAGTCATATCATGAGTGTCACTAGCGCACCCCCGGCTCCGCCGGGTGAAAACCTTAAAGCGCCAAAGCAAGCCATAAATAGCAGTAATCGGCCCCGCTTCCGCGGCGCTGCTCTCTTCATGGCACCCAGCATCATCCTCACGTTTGTCTTCGTGTACGGGTTCATCTCCTTTTCCGGCTGGATCTCGCTATCCAACTGGAAACGGCCCACTCGACGTGATCTCTCCTTCCGGGATCCGTTCGGCGCCACCTACTGGGAGATGTTCCAGGAGCAGCGGTTCCAGGCGTCGATGCGCAACATCATCGTCTTCACGGTGCTGTTCTTGATCTTGGCGGTGATCACCGGCCTGGTGCTGGCGGTACTCGTTCATCGCGTGACCGTCGCCAAGGGCCTATTCCGCTCGGTCTTTCTGCTCCCGTACGCGCTGAGCTTCATCGTCACTGGTGTCGCATTCCGCTGGATTTTCAACCCCAACTCCGGCATCAACGCCTGGCTGGTGGACATCTTCGGCATCGAAAACCCACCGCAGTGGTCCACCTCCACCACCATCGCTCTAGCCATCTATCGGCCCAGCGGTGAGGGGTTCCTCAAGATCGATCTGGGAATCCCGGTCGCCATGCTGCCGATCGTGATCGCCGCGGCCTGGCAGCTCAGTGGGTTCGCCATGGCTATGTACCTCGCCGGATTGGCAGGCATTCCCGCCGAGGAGCTGGAGGCCGCCTCGATGGACGGCGCCGGCGAGTTCAAACAGCTCCGCCACATCATGTTGCCGCAGCTGTGGCCGGTCACCGTCACCTGTTTGATCTTGCTGCTGCACACCGCGTTGAAGATCTTCGATCTTGTCGTCGCGATGTCGGGCTCAGGACCTGGCTTCGTCACCGATGTGCCCGGCATCTACGTCTACGACATGATGGGCAAGGCCAACCGCTATGACAAAGGCACCGCCGCCGCGCTGGTACTGCTGATCACAGCGGGACTCTTCGTTGTGCCCTATCTGATCCGGAGCTACCGCAGGGAGAAGAGGGCCGCCTGATGTCTACCGTCGCCGAAACCACCCAAGAAACCGGCCTGCCCACCAGCCCGGCCACCCCGAGAAGACGCCGCCCAGCACGTGGTCACCACTGGCGGCCCCGCACCGCCTGGCAATGGATCAACTTGATCCTCTGTGCGCTGCTGTTGGTCTATTTCGCCTTCCCGGTCTACGTGATCATCAGCACTGCACTGAAAGGACCCGGCGCCCTTGCCGGACTGGGACTGCCAACCGAGATCGACATGACCGGGTTCAACCTCGCCTGGGGAAGCCTCAAGGGAAACCTATGGAACTCGGTACAGATCGCGGTCCCAGCGACGATCATCTCCTGCTTCCTGGGGGCTCTGAACGGCTTCGTGCTCGCCAAGACACCGTTCCGCGGTGCGACCCTGCTATTCATCTTGATGATGGTCGGCATGTTCATCCCCTTCCAGGCAGTGATCATCCCGCTGTTCGTGTTCCTCAAGGCCCTCGCGCTGCAAGGAACACTGACCGGCATCGTGATCGTGCACATCATCTACGGGCTGCCCTTCGCCACGTTGATCATGCGCAATTACTACGAGACCATCCCTGACGGGATCGTCGAAGCCGCGCAGGTCGACGGCTGCGGGCTACTGCGCACCTTCTTCCAGGTAATGCTGCCGCTGTCCATCCCTGGATTCGTCGTTGCCGGAATCTTCCAGTTCACCAATATCTGGAACGACTTCCTCTTCGGCCTCATCGTCACCTCCCAACAGACCTGGCCCGTCACGGTACGGCTCAACAACCTGCTCGGCGACACCAGCGTCGACTACGGCACCTTGATGGCCGGCGCCTTAATGGTCGCGGCGCCGACCGTACTCGTCTACCTCGTGCTCGGCCGCTACTTCATCGGCGGCCTCACAGCAGGATCAGTCAAATGAGCGATGCCATCGGCGTCGGCACACAGTCGGCTGGAGATCTCCCGGCCAGGTCGTTCACTATCGGCCTGGTCGGGGCCAGCAACATGGCCATGACATGGATGCTGCCAGCTTTCGCCGCTCTCGGCATCGGCGTACGCGGTCTCTACGACAACGAACCTCGCCGATTCGCCTACTGGACTAGCAGCGGAGTTGAAGGTTTCACCACCAATCTTGATCAGCTCCTCGCGGGCGACATCGACGCCGTCTACATCTCGACTCGCAATGATCAGCATCGGGCTGAAGCGGTCGCCGCGGCCGAAGCCGGCAAGCACATCCTCGTCGAGAAGCCAATGGCCCTGAGCGTGGCCGATGCCCAGACCATGATTGACGTGGCCAACCGCCATGGCGTCGTCCTTGCGGTGAATCACCACCTGGTCGACAGCCCTCTCCACGTCACCGCCCGCCAACTGGTCGCAGACGGCCGCATCGGACGCCTGGTCGGCGCTCGAATCAACAATGCTGGCACCCTGCCGGCCCATTTGCGAGGCTGGCGGCTCAGCGGTGCCCCCGGTGCCGGAGTGATCTTGGACCTCACTGTGCACGGCGCCTCGATCCTCAACCCGCTCTTTGGAGCTCAGCCGCTCGAGGTCACCGCTATGGCAGCCACCCAGGCTGCTTGGAATGACTCCTCTGCTGCCGATTCCGTGATGACGCTGATCCGCTACGGTCCCGGCTCCAGCGGCATTGACCGGCTTGCCTTCACACACGACTCGTTCACGGTCGCCGCGCCTTCCAGCTACCTGGAGATCCTCGGTGACGGGGG
>DATFBI010000223.1:0-3601 GCA_035253925.1 Propionibacteriaceae bacterium | reverse complement strand
CTAGAGGAGGCCAGTGAGGCCGAGGTCACCGAGCTGCAAGAGCGGGTACGGCGATCATCACGAGTAGCCACCCTGCTGTCGGAGCGCAAGGCGGACGGCACTATCAGCGCCCACGCGTACCGGGCGAAGTGGTATGGCGCGCACTGGGTGCTGGTCACTTTGGCCGAGCTCGGCTATCCAGCCGAAGACGAGACACTGATCCCGCTTCGTGAGCAGATGCTCGATTGGCTGTTTTCGGATGACTACCTCAGCAGTCTGGACGCGGTCCGCGGGCTGCCTCGATTGCATGGCTCGATTGAAGGCAACGCATTGTGGGCCATCTTGAGCCTAGGACTTGCTGATGAGCGTGCCGAAGCGCTTGCTGAGCGGCTGTGCAATCGGCAGTGGCCAGATGGCGGATGGAACTGCGACCGCAAGGCTAGTGGCCGAAGTTCCTCATTCGCGGAGTCGCTAATTCCGCTTCGGGCACTGCACCTGCATGCTCGGATCCGCTCCGATGCCAGCTCCGCAGCTGCGGCGGCCGAGGCGGGTGAATTCTTTCTGCGCCGCAGGCTTTACCGGCGTTTACGGGACGGCAAGATGATCAACCCAGCGTTTGTGCAATTGCACTATCCGTGCTACTGGCACTACGACATCTTGTTCGCGCTAACAGTCTTCGCCGAGACCGGACAGATCGGTGATGAGCGCTGCCGCGAGGCGATCGATCTGCTGGAGAGCAAGCGACTGCCTGATGGCGGATTTCCAGCCGAGCACCAGTACTACCGACACACCAGTACGAATGCGCCCAGCCAGCGCTCGCTGGTGGATTGGGGTGGCGGCAGCCGCCGCCATCTCAACCCATGGGTGTCGGCGCGTGCCGCTGTCGTTTTGCACGCCGCCGGCCGCCCGGTCGAACCTCCAGCCATCTAGAGATCAGAAGCTACCTAGACCATGGAGGGAATTACCTCGAGTGCCAGGATGCCCACGCGCCGAAAAGTTCATGTCGTCGCCGCTGGCGAGGGCCGCAAGTAGGGAGAGAGCAGCATGGACGCTACTAGCAATAAGGACGTGGTTCGCCGAATTTACGAGGACTTGGTGAACGGGCAGCGGTTGGATCTGCTAGAGGACTACTTCAGCCCCGACTACGCAAACCACAAGATGCCCGGAGGCCGGGAGGGAACGAGGCAACTGTTCGTGGTGTTGTTCGCCGCGTTTCCGGACGTGCAGGTGTCGATTGACAGCATGTGCGGCGAGGAAGACCGGGTCTGGGTTCGAATCACGATGCGCGGCACGCACCGGGGAATGTTCATGGGGATGCCTGGTACCGGTAAGACCTTTGCGGCCACGACCTTGAACGAGGTGCGGTTGGAGGACGGCAAGGTCGTCGAGGAGTGGGGAGTGACCGACACGCTGGCCATGATGCAGCAGCTGGGGCTCCTGCCTGAGGCGACCAGCTGAAGACCCACGAGCCGGTCTTCTGCGCTCAGCTGCTCAACCGATGACACCTGACGAGCATGCCCACATTTCTTGGCACTCAGCTAGAGCCCTTCGACCCGGAACTCCTGGTTCCAGAGGGACCGCCCGATCTTGCTGAACCGAGGGCCCTTAGTCACCCTCGTATCCCGACCTACGCCACTGCCGGTGTGGGCCGAAGTTTGCCACTGTTGAGGAGAGGAAGTGATCATGATGAAGGCACTTGTGGTTTACGAGTCGATGTTCGGCAATACCGAGCAAATCGCCCGGGCCGTCGCGGATGGGCTTGGTGAATCGGTTGAGGTGCAACTGATCGAGGTGTCGGATGCGCCACTTGACCCGGATCCGGAGCTGGGGTTGATCGTGGTGGGAGGTCCCACACATGCGTTCTCCATGAGTCGGACGCGTACCCGCGCCGACGCCATCAGCCGGGGTGGGCACAAAGGCGAATCAGCATTCGGGTTACGCGAGTGGCTGTCGGCGCTACCCTCTGGCCCGCACACCGAGAAGATTGCCACCTTTGACACCAAGGTCGAAGGCATGCACCACCTACCCGGCTCAGCCGCAAAGAGCGCCGCCAAGGCTGCTCGCCGTCATGGCTATGCGTCCGCCGCGAAAGCCGAAAGCTTTTACGTTGACGACATCGACGGTCCGCTACTGGAAGGTGAAGTTGATCGGGCGCGAGCCTGGGGACAGCAACTCGCTGCATCAATCAGCGCTGCCACCTGAGGACAGTGCCGCAGAGGCAGGCCCGGCGATACGCATCGCTGGGTGCTGAGGAGTTCACGGCCGGCGGGTACGACCCTACCGTCGGCCGTGGACCGCTGCGCCGCCTGACGTGTCCTGCTGTCTGGGCAGACCGAGCCGTCCACGGGTAAGTGCAACGAGCACTCCTGCGGCAACGAGATAGCTGCCGAACAGCACGGCATCGACTACTGCGGAATCGGCGACCAGCAGCAGATGATCTTGGGCGGCGGTGAAGCTGCCGTGCAGCAGGATGCAGAGCAGGACGCTTTGGGTTCGGTTGTACAGCCACGTGTAGAAGAAGGCGAGCACCAGCGGCACAACGAATCCGAGCGGCCCGTACAGCGGGACGTGCCAGACACCCCAGCCGAGACCCAAGATCAGTGTCGCCACCAGTGGAGAGTGCCGCTGTTCTAGTCGGGGCAAGGCGAAGCCGCGCCAGCCCGGCTCCTCCTGCCCGCCGAAGATCAGCGCAGTGAGAAGCAACGTCTGCAGGTATGCAGGAATTCGTGGCGGAAGCAGGGATAGATCCGGGTGCTGTCCCAGCGCGGCGAGCGTCGCATTCATCACGCCCATGATCAGTATCGGCAAACCGAGTGCGTACGCATAGCAGCCAACGGGTGCTCGCCAGCGAACGATTCGCCGAAGCCACTCGATCAGCGAACCGCCGGTGTAGCGGATCGTGATCGCCGCCGCAATTGGCGGCCCTAAGGCCCCGATCACAATGAGCGCTGTGCCGAGGGTTCCACCGGCAAGATGTGACAGTAACCAAAAGGGCCAGGAGATGGCATAGGCCAAGCGAATACAAGATCAGTTGGTGACGCCGGAGCCAATTATCGGCAGGAGCTTCTGGAACGTCCCCCTGATTTGCTGCTTGGCGGGCTCGGTGCCACCAAGCGAAGACATATCGTCTCGTTTGGCCGGTTCTACAAGCTCAGGTGCCGCTTGTGTGCCGCCTATCGCCAGAGACGTTTGGGAACCAAGTCTCGGGGCCTTTGGACCTATCGGGGCCGATCAGTCAACTGATCGTAGGACTCTCGGCCGAGAGCCCTTAGGGTGACGCGATGATCGAATCCAGTTCGCTCTGCAGCCGGCGCGCCAGGTCATCAACGTCTGGACCATGATCGGGATCGACCATAACGGTGATGGTGAGTACGCCGGCGTACGACAAGACCTCGAACGAGACAGTGGCATTCCCGCTCTCAGCAACTGCAACCGGAATTGCCGCAGTGATCTCCCGGCCGCCGAGCCTGACCGGCTCAACTGGGCCGCGTACGTGTGTCACGAGCGTGTGGAATCGCCGCTGGTGATTCATGTAGAAGCGGTATGCGCCGAGCCGAGCAAGCAGGCGGAATAACCCGCCAAGGATTGCAATGGGTGGTGGGCCGGTCGCTGCCTCCCTGTG
>DATFBI010000222.1:0-17112 GCA_035253925.1 Propionibacteriaceae bacterium | reverse complement strand
TTTCAGTGGAGGGCGCACTGCCCGTCGAGCAGGCCGGCCTAATCAAAACCGGCGCAGATGTGCTCATTGACGAGCCAGCGCTCGGCATCAAGACTCAGGGGAAGATCAGCCGGATCGCCACACAACCAGGCACCGACGGCGCGGACGGTTTTCATGTTGCATTCAGCGTCTCCGTCCCAAAGCCCCCACCTACGTTGGTTGGCGCCTCTGTGCGCCTCACTGTGCCTATCAGGTCGACCAAAAAATCGACTCTCGCGGTGCCCGTCGCAGCGCTGTCCCTTGATGCTGACGGTGCATCGCGTGTCCAGCGCTCCGTAGGCGGGGTGATCAACCCGGTGCGGGTCGAGCCTGGTTTGTCCGCGGACGGCTATGTCGCCGTCACACCCCTCGACGGCGACCTCGCGGCCGGCGATCTAGTCGTCGTCGGCTTCAACCAGTAGGGCCGGTAAGACAGTGGCTGACGATCAGGTGCCAATGGTCAAGCTGGAAGGAATTTGCCGCCAGTACGGTTCCGTCGCACCCGTGCACGCCCTCAGGCACGTATGCCTGGAGGTGAATGTTGGTGCCTGGGTGGCTGTGGTCGGCCCTTCAGGCTCTGGAAAATCAACCTTGCTCAACATCTTGGGCTGTCTGGACCGTCAAACGAGTGGCTCCTACTGGCTCTCGGGGGTGGACGTGTCCAAGCTGGGCGACCGGGAGCGCGCCGGACTGCGCAGCCGCCACATCGGCTTCGTCTTCCAGTCCTTCCATCTCCTTGCCCATCGCAGCGTTCTGGAGAACGTCATGTTGGCTGAAGTCTACGGACGGCGGCAACGAGCCGGCAGGGAGGAACGCGCCCGGACCGCCCTGGCGGCGGTGGGACTGGAGGGCCGGATGGTCTTTCTTCCGACCCAGCTTTCGGGGGGCGAGCGTCAACGCGTGGCCATCGCTCGGGCACTGATCAGCGGACCGCAACTCCTGCTCTGTGACGAACCCACCGGAAACCTGGACTCGGTTGCTACCAGGGGGATCCTTGAGCTTCTGGGCGGTCTGCACGCGCGAGGCCTCACCATCATCATGATCACTCATGAAAGCGGAGTCGCTGAACGGGCGGAACAACGAGTACGCATCGCTGACGGCGAGCTAGCCGGTGTCGCATGACCGGGCCCGAACCGACGGAAAGGCCGCCGAACATTGACCTCAGGCCATCAGGCATGGGGGTACCGGACCTGGTGAGTGAGGCTTTCGCCGGACTCTTCGCTCGCCCGATCCGGATGGCGCTCACAGTCCTTGGAACCCTGGTGGGGCTCGCCGCGATGGTGGCCACTTTGGGCCTCTCCCGCACTGTAGGTAACCAGATCATCGGCCGTTTCGACGAGCTGGGAGCCACAGAAATAACCATCAGCGCCAAGGCCGCAGCCGCCGACGAGGATCCCAACACTTTGCCGTGGGACTCGCCGCAGCGCATCCAGAGGCTCAACGGTGTTGTCTCGGCCGGCAACTTGAGCGAGGTCGACGTCAAGGGCGAACTGGTGAGCGCATCGCCGCTGCGGGATCCTCGGCGACGGTCGGAGTTCAAGCTCGCGATCGAGGCGGCGTCACCGGATTTGTACACCACAATCCGGGCCCGACTTCGCACCGGCCGGCTTCCGGACGGCGGGCATGACCAGCGAAAGGATCGGGTAGCGGTGCTCGGTGCGAACGCCGCAGAGCAGCTTGGCGTTACCCGTCTCGACGATCTGCCGGCAATCCGGATTGGGGATCAGACTTTCGCTGTCGTCGGGATTCTCGACTCCGTCGAACGCAAGCACGGCCTGCTGAGCGCGGTGATCATCCCCGAAGGCACAGCCCGCGGGCTCTACGGCCTTCAGGCACCGCAGTCCGTCGTCGTGGAGACCCAAGTAGGCGCCCTGTCGCTGCTTTCCCGTCAAATTCCCGTCGCGCTCAGGCCCGATCGGCCTGACGGCCTCAAGGTCGCGCACGCCGACCAGCCCCAACAGTTGCGCGCGGGCGTACGCAGCGACCTCAACCTGCTCTTCCTGCTGCTCGGTGGTGTTACCCTCCTCGTCAGCGCGATCGGCATTGCGAACGTGACCCTGGTGTCGGTCATGGAGCGGGTCGGCGAGATCGGACTCCGCCGTGCGCTTGGTGCCACCCGACGGCACATCGCCGGCCAGTTTCTACTTGAGAGCGCCACTGTAGGTGTTTTGGGGGGCGTGCTAGGGGCTTGCCTCGGCATGCTCGTCGTAGTCGGTGTCGCTGCTTATCAGGTATGGACCCCAGTGATCGACCCGATCGTTCCGCTGATGGCGCCCGTTGTCGGAGGCGTCGTAGGATTGCTGGCCGGGACGTACCCCGCTCTGCGTGCCGCAGCACTGGAGCCCGTCGAATCATTGCGCTCCGGCACGTGATCGCGCCCCCCGCTCCGGCACGTGATCGCGCCCCCCGCATGATGCTGATGTCGGGCAGTCGCCGCGTCGGGACGGGACAGGAAGGTCGGCTATGAAGGTCTTGCTGGTCGAGGACGACCGCAGGATCGCGACCATTGTGAAACGCGGACTGGACCTCGAGGGCTTCTTGGTAGAGGTCTCCTTCGATGGAAACGACGGGTTGTGGAGGGCCACTGAGTACCACTACGACGCGCTCATCTTGGATCTGATGCTTCCCAGACTGAGCGGGTTCGAGGTCTGCAGGAAGTTGCGCGACCGGGGTGACTGGACCCCGATTCTGATACTGACAGCAAAGGACGGCGAGTACGACGAGACCCAGGCACTCGACTGCGGCGCCGACGACTACTTGACTAAGCCCTTCTCCTTTCCGGTGCTAGTTGCGCATCTCCGTGCGTTGCTTCGCCGGACCTCCGCAGGTATGCCAGCGCCTATCCAGGTTGGCGACCTGCGCTTAGATTCGGCTCGGCGCCGCTGTTGGCGGGGCAGTACGGAAATTCGGCTTACCGCACGCGAATTCTCGGTGCTTGAGTACCTCATCCGCCGCCCTGGGTTTGTGGTTTCGAAGGTAGGCATCCTTGACGGCGTTTGGGCGTACGACTTCGACGGCGACCCCAACGTCGTTGAGGTCTACATCCGGCGCTTGCGCCAGAAAGTCGACGAACCCTTTGGCCGGCATGACATCGAGACCGTCAGAGGAGCCGGTTATCGGTTGGCCAGCGATGGTGAATGATCCCGCACAACCGCAATACGCGCGTTTTCACACCGTACGTTCAAGGCTGACCCTATTGGCAGTGGCTTTAGTCGCGTCAGCACTCATTGTCAGCGCCGCAGGGCTCGTCATGCTTGATCAGCGGCTGCTGGTGCGAGCTGTCGATGAGACGTTGATACAACGGGCCGACAACGTTGAGGCTGACGTGGCCCGTGGTGCCTTCCCTGCCGCCCTCCGGACCGAGGGGGACCTGGAGGACTCCTTCATGCAGATCATCGACGGCGACGGTCTGGTGCTAGCAGCAACGACCAATGTGGCATCACTTCCGGCGGTGACTAACCCATTTGCGCCCGGATCCAAACAGACATTCCGCACAGTTTCGATGCCACCACTGAGTGAGCACAAGTTTCGGGTACTTGGTCGCGCGGTGCCCTCCACGAACGGGACCAATACCCTCATCGTGGCCAAGAACTTGGATGACGTGACAGAGAGCGTGAACATCCTCGTGCTGTCCCTAGCTATCTCCATCCCCGTTGCGGTCTCGCTGTTGGCCGCGGTGGTGTGGTGGCTGATGGGTCGGGCGCTGGACCCTGTGGAGGCGATTCGTGCCGAAGTGTCTGGTATGCAGGGCGCCGACCTGCACCGGCGGGTCCCTGTTCGGAACAACGACGACGAGATTTCCCGTCTCGCTCGGACCATGAATGATCTACTGGACCGGGTCGAGCAAGCGACGGAACGGCAGCGGGAGTTCGTCGCCGACGCCTCGCATGAGCTGAGGGGTCCATTGACCCGGCTCCGCTCAGTGTTGGAAGTCAGCATCGCGCACCCCGCGGCCGCCGAACCCGAGGCCACCTATCGAAGCGTCCTCAGCGACATCAAGAAACTCCAGGAGCTCGTCGACGATCTGCTCTTCCTTGCTCGGTCGGAATCCGGCCGACAGGACGTACCTGAGGTCAGTGTCGATCTTGATGACCTAGTGCTTGAAGAAGTGAGAGAACTCCGCGCCCGGGGCCGCATACGAGTGGACGCCAGCGCCGTCTCGGCGGCTCGGGTACGCGGCGATGCCAAACAGCTGAAGCGAGCCATTTCCAATCTGGTTAGCAATGCCGAGCGGCACGCCGCAACGACGATCAGGTTCGAGCTTCGCGAATCCGACGGCCAAAGCGAACTCGTCATCGCCGACGACGGGCCCGGAATACCTGAGGAGCAGCGCGACGCAGTTCTTCAGCGGTTCACGCGTCTGGATGACGCCAGATCCAGAGACTCGGGCGGTGCTGGTCTCGGGCTTGCCATCGTTCACGACATCGTCGCTCGACACAGCGGCACCATCAGCATCGGCACGTCGGAGACCGGCGGGGCCCGCATGATCTTGACATTTGCACGGACTGACTGAGCGAGCGTGTTGGCTCAGTCCGGCTCAACCGTTCATGGCTGCGGTGTAGGGAACCAACGTGTCCTGAGGAGCATTGGGCTGACTCAGCCTGGTAGACCTCGACTATCTCAGCACCCAGTAAAGAGGCCGACGACACCACCGCGATGCGTGCGTCGGTGCCTTCCGCCGCTGCGACAAAGGCCCCCATCACGGTGCGGCGCCGGAGCTTGGCCTCGGCGCCACCAATCGCAAACAGCTTGCCCGCCATGAGCGCTACGGCTGAGCCCAGGTTGCGATGGCCTGATCAAGTGCTCTGCCCATGACCCCACGATCGGGGTCGACGCCGGTCCAAAGCTCGATATTGATCGCTCCCTGGTTAAGCAGCATGCCGCGGCCATCGAGGGTTCGTGCGCCGGCCTGACGCGCCCGCTGCAGAAAGGACGTATCGGGCGGATTGGGGATGACATCGCAAACCACCAGGCCCATCGGTATCGCGTCGAATGAGATTGGCACTCCACCGGATCCAGGCAGGCCCAGCGACGTGGCATTAACGACGACAGTGCCGGACGCCGGCACCATGAGCTCCAGCCGCCATTCAACGGCTGTGCACGCGCACGAGGTCTCAGTGTTTATCAGCGCCGCTATCTCGGATGCCTTGGCGAGGCTTCGATTGGCCACCCAAAGCTCAGCTGCTCCCGCGAGGGCCAGCTCAACGGCAATCGCGCGCGCCGCACCTCCGGCACCGAGAATGAGGACGCGCTGTCCTTTCGGTTCGGTGAGGGTGCGCAACGAGGCGAGAAAGCCCTGGCCATCGGTGTTCTCCCCGATCCACCGGCCGTCACGGCGTACCGCACAGTTCACAGCCCCGATGAGGCGGGCCGACTCGGCGAGCTCATCAAGCAGTTCGATCACCGCGACTTTGTGGGGTAATGAGCAGTTGAAGCCAATCCAGCCCATGGCGGTGGCACCGCGTACCGCGTCAGGCAAGTCTTCAGCGGCCACCTCGCAGTTGATGTATCGGGCGTCGATGCCGTGGTAGGCGTATGCCGCCTCCATGATCGCAACGGTCGGGTTTCCGGCCGCAGGGGTGGAGAACGAGCCTGTCAGTGCGGGGAGCAGGGACATGTGGGCAGCGTAGTGGAGCGTTTGATCGCCCACTCGGCTCACCCAAGCCAGCTGACGGCCGAACCCAGTACCTCGCCAGCCTTGGCACGTACCCGGCGCAGCTCCTCCGCACGGCGATTGGCCTCAAATGAGGAAATGCTGGCACCGTCGTGACGCAAGGCTGCATCGCAAGCGGTGAGCAGCCTGGACGCTCGCTGGACCGTCGCTCGCTGGCGGGAGCTGTAACCAGGTGCCAGTGCCGTTGGCGCCGGCGGTTCCGGCCACGCGCCGGATGCGACGTCGAGTCGCGACAAGGTCGCGGCGGCGTCAATGACCACTTCGTTCAAGGCTCGCTCAGCCTCGTAAGGGCTGCTCGGTGCAAGTGGTCGCTCGGCGATGAAGACTCGCCACTGGACCGCTTGGCCGACCCGGATCGGTACCAGGCCGAGGCCGGCCGTACTGGCTACGACGGCTTCACCTTGTTCCAGAGCCGCGATGTTAAAGGCGGCTGGGCCTCGAAGTGGCGCAAGAAACCCCGGCACCGGGAGGGCGAGGAACCATCCGTCCTGCTCGGCGGTCAACAGCGCTTCCAACGCGTCGTCCAGAGTTGAGGCTTGCAGCGGATCGAGACCCAGCGCGCCGTCCGGGTCGATCACGTGATGAGTGACGTCGCCGCCGACAATCGCCCGCTCGGCTTGCTCGATGGATTGCTGGCCTCTGATCATCGAGTTCAGATTCGCGGTCATGCGAACCGATGGCAGCGATTCCATCGCACTAACCTACGACGTGGCTTTGGGCTTGATCGCTCCGCTCCCTGCCATGGTCGCCGGGGAGTCACCTGCCAACGAAAGTGGCCAAAATTGACATCGCTAAATCGATTCAGCAAGCGTGAATGCGACCACTTCCATCAGCATCGCTCGCGATCGGAGAGAGCTCAGCGAGCGCAGAACTCAAAACTGTAGGTTGAAGCCATGGCAGCTGTTGTGGACCTGGCTGGCGTCAGCATCGTTCGGAACGGTTCGACCTTGATCAATGACATCACCTGGGAGGTGGACGAGACTGACCGTTGGGTGGTCATCGGGCCCAATGGCGCTGGCAAGACGACGCTGCTGCAGGTGATTTCGGCGCAGATTCATCCCACAAGTGGGGTGGCCGGGCTACTTGGCGAGGTACTTGGCACCGTCGACGTCTTCGAGCTGCGGCCGCGCATCGGACTCACCTCTGCCGCGCTTGCCGAGCGGATTCCACGGGGAGAGCGGGTTCACGACGTCGTGGTTTCCGCCTCGTATGCGGTAGTCGGCCGATGGCGCGAGCAGTACGACGAGCTGGATCACGAGCGCGCCGATGAGTTGTTGGCTCAGTTACACATAGCACGGCTCGCCGATCGCACGTTCGGCACGCTTAGTGAGGGTGAGCGGAAGCGAGTGCAGATTGCGCGTGCACTCATGACCGATCCGGAATTGTTGCTGCTCGATGAGCCCGCTGCCGGCCTCGATCTGGCCGGTCGCGAGTCGCTGGTGAATACCCTGGCCGAGCTCGCCCAAGATCAATACGCCCCTGCCACAGTGCTGGTCACCCATCATGTGGAAGAGATTCCTGCTGGCATTACGCACGCCATGCTGCTGAAGGAGGGAAGCATCGTGGCAGCTGGATCGTTACGGGAGACGTTGACCCCCGAAAACCTGACAAAAACCTTCGATATCGAGCTGACTCTCCTCGAGGCGGACGGTCGATGGACCGCTCGCGCGGTTTAGCTTCACTGGCACCATGGAGTACACGAATAACCACGTTTGGAGCAGGAAATGGAGGTGAACTTGACCGACTGGCTAGGTGACAATTCCTGGGCGATCTGGCTGAGTCTCGCCTTCCTTCTGGGCATTGCCGAGATCATGTCGCTTGACCTGGTTTTGATCATGCTTGCGGTGGGAGCACTCGCTGGGGCCGGCGTCGCAGTATTCGCACCGACGCTGTGGTGGCTGCAGATCCTGGCCGCAACCGCGGTTAGCGTCGGCATGCTGTTGCTGCTCCGGCCAACGCTGCTCGCCAAGGTACGCAGCATGCCCGGCTATCGATCTTCAACCGACAAGATGATCGGCAGCAGCGGGGTAGCCGTCTCGCAGATTGACAAAGCCGGCGGAGAGATCAAGGTGGATGGCCAGAGCTGGACGGCACGTCCCTATTCCTCAGACGTGGTGATCGAGCAAGGCACCGAGATCGAGGTTTATGAGATCGACGGAGCCATTGCTGTCGTCTACCCCAAGCATGGGCAACTTCCCTAGAGAGAAGGAAAATCGTGGATCTCGCGTCGTTGATCGTCGTCCTGGCCGTCGCGCTGGCGGTGATCTTCTTCATAGGCAACGCAGTCCGAGTGATCCGCCAACAGCGAGTGGGTGTGGTGGAGCGGCTCGGGAAATTCAAGCGCACCTTGGAGCCGGGACCCCATCTTGTGGTGCCGTTGTTCGACAAGGTCCGTTACAACATGGACATGCGAGAGAACGTCGTACCGTTCCCGCCGCAGGGCGTGATCACCGAGGACAACCTGATGGTCAGCATCGACTCGGTGATCTACTTCCAAATCATCGATCCGGTCCGAGCGGCGTACGAGGCGCAGGACTACATCAAGGCGATCGAGCAGCTGACGATGACCACTCTGCGCAACATCATCGGTGGACTTGATCTCGAAGAGGCGCTGACCAGCCGCGAGGAGATCAACCAAAAGCTCCGGGTGGTCCTCGACGAAGCAACCGGCAAATGGGGAATCAAGGTCAACCGCGTCGAGCTCCGCGCCATCGAGCCTCCGGCCACGATCCGGGACGCCATGGAAAAGGGCGCACGGGCCGAGCGCGACAAGCGGGCTGTCATCCTGCTGGCAGAGGGGCAGCGGCAGTCGCAGATCTTGTCGGCAGGCGGCGAAAAGGAATCTGCCATCCTGCGGGCGCAGGGCGATCGCGAGGCTGCCGTACTGCGCGCCCAGGCCGATCGCCAGGCCGCGATGCTTCGCGCCGAGGGCGAGGCTCAGGCCATTACGACTGTCTTCAATGCCATCCATGCTGGCCAGCCCGACCAGGCGCTGCTTGCCTATCAGTACATGCAGATGCTGCCCGCTATTGCTCGCGGTGACGCCAACAAGGTCTGGGTAGTGCCCAGCGAGCTGAATGATGCATTGAAGGGTCTCGGCAGCGCGGTCGGTAAGGCTGCAAGTTCTGCGATTCCGAGCGCCACTCCTGGGGAGTTCACCGCGCCAGCGAAGATCGATATACAGAAAGAGGTCGAAAAGCAGAACGCCGAAGAGGAAGAAGCGTTGCGGCGTACGGTCGAGGAGGCCATCCAGGAGGCGGAGGCGCTTGAGCGTCCGCGGCCCGACAGGCCGCCGGCATTCGGCCCGCCGGAGCCTGCCGCGCTACCTCCGAACGGTCAGTCCGAAGAGGAGAGCCAGCCTAATCTGACTCAGTGACCTGGCTTGACCTTCTGGTGCTGCTCGGCGCCGGAGGGCTAGCCGGCCTGATCAATACCGTTGTCGGCGCCGGGACGCTGATCACCTTTCCCACCCTGCTTGCCTTGGGTGTGCCCCCAGTGCTCGCAAACGTCTCCAACACCGTGGGACTGGCCCCGGGCTCGCTGTCGGGCGCATGGGCGACCCGGCGAGAGCTCGACGGTCAACGGCGGAGGGTGCTCTGGTTGGGATCAGCCTCACTGCTTGGCGGAATCGCCGGCGCTTGGCTGCTGCTTTGGCTGCCATCGAAGGCTTTCGACGCCATCGTCCCGATCTTGATCGGTCTGGGCTGCGTACTGGTCGTTTTGCAGCCCTTCATTGCCGCTCGACTGGCCTATCGCCGCGCTCGGCTCGGCACGAAAGCGTCCGCGCCGGTGTTTGGCTCCGTGCTGCTATGGCTGGCGATCGCGCTCGTCGGCGTCTATGGCGGTTACTTTGGAGCCGCGCAAGGGGTGTTGTTGATCGCGATCTTGGGTATCGGGTTCGCCGAATCCTTGGCCCGCATCAATGCGATCAAGAACGTCTTGGCAACGGTTGCGAACATGATCGCCGGCCTGGTGTTCGTGATCGTTAGCGAGGTGAACTGGCCTGCGGCGATCGCAATCGCTGTGGGATCGGTGATCGGCGCCCAAGTCGGTGGCAAGGTGAGCCGTCGGCTGCCGGCAGTGGTCTACCGCGTGATCATCGTTGCGGTTGGTGTGGTCGCAATCGTCAGTCTGCTGACCTGAGCGCGAGCGCCAAGATCTCCGCGTTCGGTAGGTTGGCCGCAGAGATCCCCGGCATGGCGATCTTGCTGCCCCGAATTCCACTGCCAACAACGATCATGTCCAGTCCAGCGACCACTTCATCAACCAGGATGGGCCAGGTGTGCGGAAGGCCGATCGGAGTGATGCCGCCGTATTCCATGCCGGACTCGCGTACCGCTTCATCCATTCCAGCGAAAGAGATCTTGCGTACGTCGAGCCGTTTTCGGATGACTCGGTTGACGTCGGCTCTATCGGTGGCGCGTACCAGACACGCTGCCATTACAGACAATTCGGCACGCCGCCCAGCCACGACGACACAGTTCGCAGAAACTTCTAGCGGCACTCCGTACGCCGCACAGAACTCAGCCGTATCAGCTCGGTTGGGGTCGATGGCAGCGACGAAGCATTCCAGCTCAAGCTCAGCAATTGCGTCTTTGACGCGTGGGGCCAGGAGTTCGGGATGGTCCAGTGCCGGTTGCCAGTCCAGTGTTCCGACGATGTGCATCAGGGGATGATCATAGTGAGGCTGAGCATCACTGATGCCGAAGACCCGCGTCTGGCCGACTATGTAGGTCTCCGAGAGACGTCACTTCGTCGGCGCCTTGAGACAGAGCAAGGGCTCTTCATCGCTGAGGGCGAGAAGGTCATCCGACGCGCCATCGAAGCTGGTTACCGGCCGCGGTCGTTCCTGCTTGCTGAGCGCTGGCTCAGCGGCCTGGACGAGGTGCTCGAGCAATGGTCTGAGGTGCCCGTCTTCGTCATTACCGAGCAGCTGGCAGAGCAGGTGACGGGCTTCCATGTCCATCGCGGCGCGTTGGCTTCGCTGTACCGCGAGCAACGGCATCGCGTCGAAGACCTTCTCAGCATGCCTCGTCTGGTCGTCTTGGAGGACATCGTCGACCACACCAACGTTGGCGCAATCCTTCGGAATGCAGCCGGCCTGGGATGGGACGGCGCCCTGCTGTCGGCCAGAACGGCCGATCCGCTGTACCGCCGATCGATCAAGGTGAGCATGGGTGCGGTGTTCTCACTGCCCTGGGCGCGGCTGGACGACTGGCGTGGAGTGCCGGAGCTACTTGGCGGGAGCGGCTTTCTGACCGTGGCGCTTACTTTGGCGCCGGACGCGGTTGAACTCAGTCAGCTGGCCGTACGCATCAGGTCCGAAACTCGGATCGCGGTCATGCTGGGCACCGAGGGTGCCGGTCTCTCACAGCGCTGGTCCGAGGGTGCTGCAGTACGGGCCCGCATTCCGATGTTTGCAGGCATTGATTCGCTCAATGTGGCCGCGGCGACGGCCATCGCTTGCTACGCGTTGTCGGCGCGAGGGGTTACCGGCCAATCATCCGGATAGAGGTCGGCAGTGTCTTCGTGCAGCGCGTACAGCTTCTTGCGAGCCCGTCCAGACAGCCGGTCGCCGAACACGACTCCGTTCAGGTGATCGGTCTCGTGCTGCAGACACCGAGCCAGCAGCCCAGTGCCAACTACCTCGACTTTCTCACCGTTCTGGTTCAACCCGCGACAGATGGCGTGATCGGGCCGGGCCAGCTCGATGTAGGCGCCTGGTAGGGACAGGCACCCTTCGTCGGCGGAGTGCAGTTTGCGGTCTTTGCCTTCGGGCAAGCTAACCTCGGCGTTGCAGATCACACCAACGTGCCTGATGTGTTCCTCGTCGGGACAGTCGTAGACGAATACGGCCAGATCGGCGCCTACCTGAGTGGCGGCCAGGCCGACACCTTCGGCTGCGTACATGGTGGCGAACATGTTCCGTACCAGCTCCAGCAGCTCGTCGTTGAATGCAGTAACGGGACGAGTGGGGCGGTGCAAGATCGGGTTTCCCCAGCGGACGATCGGCAAGACAGTGCCGCCGGCCCTCAACTCGTCGACTGTGCTGGTCTGAGATGGCACGCCGGTGAGGCTACCGCGTGGCGCGCTTGGAATGCGCGCTCGGCTGTTTGAGAGTGGTCACGTGGCCGAGACCGGCTTGCCGTCGCAGTTTGAAGAGCTGCTAGCTGGCTACCTCCGGCATTTGCGAAGCCAACGCAACCTGGCCGAGCACACGGTACGCGCCTACCGCACCGATCTGCTGAGTCTTTTTACCCATCTCGACCGGCTCGGCATGGTCTCGTTGAACGAGGTCGATCTGAGATCGTTGCGCAGCTGGCTTGCGAAGCAGCACACGCTCGGACACGCCCGTACCACGCTGCAGCGGCGGGCGGCCGCGGTCCGAGTGTTTTTTGCCTGGGCTCACGAGAGCGGCCATGTGGCAACAGATCCGGCGGCCAACCTGCGCTCGCCTAAAACCACCCGGGTGCTGCCACCCACCCTGGAGCGCGCCACGGCGGCCCAGATGCTCGATGAGGCCATCGCCACTGCCCGAGAAATTGGGGGACCGGTCGCCGCCCGCGACGTAGCCCTGTTGGAGGTCTTGTACTCCACCGGAATCCGGGTCTCGGAGTTGTGTGGTCTCGACCTGAATGATCTTGATCGGGACCGCCGGGTGATCCGAGTGCTCGGTAAGGGCAGCAAAGAGCGACGCGTTCCGCTCGGTGCTCCAGCCTTGCGTGCCATCGATGCCTGGCTAGCTGGCGCGCGGCCTCGGCTTCGCACTGATCAGTCGGGCCAGGCGATCTTCATTGGGGAGCGCGGCAAGCGGATCGACCCTCGAGTGGTACGCCGGATCGTCCATCGGTCTCTCAGATTGACTGAGGGGGCGCCCGACCTCGGACCCCATGGACTCCGGCACGCGATGGCGACCCATTTGTTGGAGGGGGGTGCCGATCTCCGCAGTGTGCAGGAAATCCTCGGCCACGCGTCGCTGGCCACGACCCAGATCTATACACACGTAACGAACGAACGGCTGCGATCGGCCTTCGAACAGGCTCACCCGCGGGCCTGAAAACCCCTGCGACCCGCGTCATAGCCAGCTCATGGGATTGCTCAGTCGTCCGTTGAGCCACACCATCAGGTGCAGGTGACATCCGGTCGAGAGACCGGTGCTTCCCACTGCACCGATCACTTGGCCGCGTCTGACTCGCTGACCTGGCCGGACCTGGTATCGGGTGGCGTGGTTGAAGGCGGTTTCCACCCGTACGCCGTCAACAGCGCCGTGACTGAGAAAGAGTCGGTTGCCATAAGCCGGGTGGAAGTAGGCCCGCGTAACGACTCCGGCATAGGGGGCACGAATCGGCGTGCCGCACGGAGCGCCGAAGTCAGTGCCGTCGTGCAGCTTTCGGATCTTAAGGACCGGGTGCACTCGCATGCCAAAGGCGGAGGTCACCGGGCCGGCAACCGGATGGAGGAAGCCGTGACTTCCGGGGCGCCCTGCTGAACGGGAAGTTGCCACCGTCGGAATCGCCGATGCTGCCGCCGCTCGGGCCTGAGCTTCGCGCTTTACCACGTCTCGTTGTGCCGCCGCTACCAGCCGAAGCTGACCACCTCCGTTGCCTATCAGGAGCAGAGGGTCTAGGTACTTCTTGCCTTCACGTAGCCCCCAATGCAGGCAAGTGTTGATCTCGGGCGCGCTGCAGTGCCCGCCACTGGCAAGCTCACCGATCACCTGGCCCACAGCCACCCGATCACCGCTGTGCAAGGTGCTCACTACCGGCTCATATGTAGTGCGGACTTCGCCATGATCAATGCTGATCACCGGCTTGCCGGCAATCGATCCGACGAACGCCACCGTGCCGCTAGCGGCCGCCAGAACTGCGTCCCCTTGCTTGGCGACAAGATCAACACCGCGATGACCAGGTCCAAAGGCAACCGTGGGAGGGTCGAAACCGCGCTTTACCGCAGGGGAGCCAGCAAGCGGCCAGCCAGCCGGCGTCGGTAGTCCGGAGGCCGCCACAGCTGGAGCTGGAATCGCGAGCACGCATAGGCAAACCGCGACGAAGAGTGGCAGCCGTAGGTACCGGCGAAGGGCTCGCATGCGCGGAGTCTCGGGATCCCGAGCTCAATCGCGCGGCCATTCGCAAATCTGTGGACGCGACTCGACGGCCTGGTCCGGCTGTGGACAAATCAGGCAAAGAGCTCGGGACCGCGCTACTGACAAGATGCGGGACCTTTATAGCTCGCATAGACTCACCTGTGCAGATCTGCCATCAGGTCTGACTTCGCATGCTTGCCTGCCGGTCCTTAGGCCGGGCGAACACAATCGGTCTCGAACTGAACTCAGGACGAGCGCGTGTCGCGCAAGCATCAGGCGGCGCCGAAGGGTTCGGTGCTGAACAACCGAACGCCGGCGCAGGCATGCCGGCAAGGAAGGAACACGGCCATGGCCGTCGTCACGACGCGACAGCTTTTGGAGAGCGGTGTCCATTTCGGACACCAAACCCGCCGTTGGAACCCGAAGATGAAGCGATTTATCTTCACCGAACGCAACGGCATCTACATCATCGATCTGCAGCAGTCACTGACCTACATTGACCGCGCGTACGCCTTCGTCAAAGACACAGTCGCCCGTGGCGGCCAGGTGCTCTTCGTTGGCACCAAGAAGCAGGCTCAGGAGGCTATTGCCGAACAGGCGACCAGAGTTGGCATGCCCTATGTCAATCAGCGTTGGCTGGGTGGGATGCTGACCAACTTTCACACCGTCATCAAGCGCATCCAGCGGCTCAAGGAGTTGGAAGGGCTGGACTTCGATGACATCGCAGCATCAGGACTGACGAAGAAGGAACTACTCGGACTGCGCAGAGAAAAGGAGAAGCTCGAGCGGACCCTGGGCGGCATCCGGGATATGACCAGGCCTCCGCAGGCCGTCTGGATCGTCGACACGAAGAAGGAGCACCTGGCGGTCGACGAGGCTCGCAAGCTACGGATCCCCGTCATCGGCATTTTGGACACGAACTGTGATCCTGATGAGGTCGACTTCGCGATCCCCGGCAACGATGACGCCATTCGTTCGGTTTCACTGCTTACTCGCGTGATCGCAGATGCCGTCGCCGATGGCCTTATGGCGCGCTCCGGCGCCCAAACTGGAGCTGAGGCTGAACTGGAGCCGATGCCGGACTGGGAGCGTGAGCTCCTTGCCGCTTCCCAAGAGCCCGAGCCGTCGACGCCTCACGAGGCGCCGGCGCCGGATGCCGCGCCAGTGCCGGGTGAGGAGCAGCCGGAGGAGGCTGCCATCGAGGCGGAAGAGGCAGCGGACAAAGAACTCGATCTGGAGCTGCAGTCCGACAATCCAGATCCCGAGAACGTCTACAACCCGACCACTGGATCAACCCATAGCTGAGACTTCCCACCAAGACGAAAATGAGGACCATCCAACTCATGGCAACGATTTCTGCTGCTGATGTAAAGAAGCTTCGCGACACCACAGGCGCAGGCATGATGGATTGCAAGCGCGCGCTGACTGAAGCCGATGGCGACTTTGACCAGGCGATTGAGATTCTGCGGGTTAGCGGCCAGGCCAAGGCGGCCAAGCGCGGCGCAGAACGGTCGGCAACCAACGGGCTGGTCGCCTCCGTAGACGGCGCGTTGCTTCAGCTGGGGGCCGAGACCGACTTCGTGGCAAAGAACCAGGAATTCCAGGACTTGGCGATCAACGCAGTGAAGGCGGTAGCGGCAAGCAAGGCTGAAAGTGTCGAGGCTGCTAATGCTGCCGTTTTGCCGTCGGGTCAGACCGTCCGCGAGGCGATCGACGAGCTGGCGGCCAAGATCGGGGAGAAGCTGGAGGTAAGTGCCGCCGCCTACTTCAATGGTCAGACCGCGGTATATCTGCACCGCCGGGCCTCCGACCTTCCTCCGCAGGTCGGTGTACTGGTCGAATACGAGGGATCTGACGCGTCGGCAGCTCGGGGCGCCGCCATGCAAATCGCAGCAATGCGCCCGCAGTACCTCAGCCGTGATGATGTTCCAGCCGAGTTGGTAGAGAACGAGCGGCGGATCGCCGAGGCGGCGGCAAAGGAGGAGGGCAAGCCTGAGCAAGCCGTTCCCAGGATCGTCGAGGGCCGCCTGACCGCCTATTTCAAAGACATTGCGCTGCTCGATCAGCCCTCGGTGATGGACAACAAGATCTCCTTTGGCAAGCAGCTCGATGAAGCTGGGATCAAGGTGCTGCGCTTCGTGCGGTTCGAGGCGACCGGCAGGTAATAATCCCTACCGGTTGGCGCGTAACGCCGAGCTGCAAGCGTCGGCAGTGCGCGAGCAGCTCCCGCAACAAAGAGAGGAACCCGACGAGTGAATGGCCCTTACAAGCGTGTGATGCTGAAGCTCTCGGGTGAGGTCTTTGGTGGCGGAAAGCTGGGCGTCGATCCGGATGTCGTCGCCGGACTTGCCAAGCAGATCGGCATTGTTGTTCAGATGGGTGTGCAGGTCGCGGTTGTGGTCGGCGGTGGCAACTTCTTCCGTGGGGCAGAACTGCAACAGCATGGCATGGAACGCGACCGAGCCGACTACATGGGCATGCTCGGCACAGTGATGAACTGCCTGGCCCTGCAGGACTTCTTGGAGAAGGTCGGCGTCCAAACACGCGTACAGACCGCGATCACCATGGGACAGGTAGCCGAGCCCTACATCCCGCGCCGCGCGGAACGACACCTCGAGAAGGGCCGAGTCGTCATCTTCGGTGCCGGCTCGGGCATGCCCTACTTCTCAACCGACACAGTAGCCGCGCAACGAGCCCTGGAAATCAGCGCCGAGGTGCTGCTGATGGGAAAGCAAGGCGTCGACGGAGTCTATTCGGCAGATCCTCGGAAGCATCCGGACGCGATCAAGTTCGATGAGCTCACCTATGACGAGTACCTAGCGCGAAATCTCAAGGTTGCTGATGCGACGGCTATCAGCATGGCCCGCGACTACAAACTCCCGATGATCTTTTTCAGTCTCGATACTGACGGCACAATCGTCCGCGTGGTGTCGGGTGAGAAGATCGGAACGATCGTCCACGCGTAAGGAGAAGAGCACCTGTGATCGCCGACATCATGCGCGAAGCCGAGATCAAGATGGCGAACGCGGTCGAGTATGCCAAGGAGGAGTTCGCAACAATTCGCACCGGTCGAGCTCACCCGGCGATCTTCGCCAAGCTGACCGCTGACTACTACGGAGCGCCCACTCCGCTCCAGCAACTGGCAACCTTCCATGCCCAAGACGCCCGGGTCATGCTGATCACTCCGTACGACAAGTCCGCGATGAGCAGCATCGAGAAGTCCATCCGCAACTCAGATCTCGGCGTAAATCCCTCCAACGACGGCACCACGATCCGGATCGTTCTGCCGGAGCTCACTGAAGAACGGCGCAAGGAGTACATCAAACTCGCAAGACAC